>CAJTYK010000009.1 GCA_910584285.1 uncultured Oscillospiraceae bacterium | reverse complement strand
TAGAGGAAGGGCACCAGCGTCACATCCTCCTCCCGGCGGGAGTAGGAATTGGTCAGCCCCTCCACCAGCTCCAGCTCCGTCTTTTGCAGGATCTTCAGCTCCAGCAGCCTGTCCAGCAGGGCCCGCACCTCGTCCACGGGAAGGGAAAGGGCGTGGGCCACCGTCTCGGGCACATAGTGGCGGTAGGGCCGGCTATGCAGATACTCCAGCACCTCCAGGCACCCGGGCCGGGCCAGGACGGCGAACAGGGCGCGGTAGTCATCCATGGGGGCGAAGTGGGCGTCATAGCCGTCCGCCGGATCGGGCCAGACGGAGGCGAAGGAGAGATCCTCCGCGTGGAGGCCCAGCATGAAGCCGCCGTCCAGAAACACCCGGCTCATGGCCCACGTCTGGGCCATGTCGGGATCCTGCTCCATCATGACGGCGCGGCCCAGGTAGCCGATATCGGGGATATCAATGTCATCCAACAAATTTTTGGCCAAAGTCCAGCACAGGCGACAGATCTGGTCAAACCGCTGTTCCGCGGGGACGGTGTGGAGCCAGCGGGCGGCAGTTTGATGGACGTCCACCGCCTCGCCCCCCTCCCGGCCGAACAGGCCGTCGATGGTGACGCCCAGCCGGTCGGCCAGGGCGGGGAGGAGCTCCACATCCGGCGCGCCGCCCTTCTCCCACTTGCTCACCGCCTGGGCGGACACTCCCACCAGCTGGCCCAGCTGCTCCTGGGTGAGGCCCCGCTCTTTGCGCAGTTCCACAATGCGTCCGCTCAACACATTTGCCATAAAAGCACCTCGTTTCGCTTAGTGGTTGTATCATAGCAAAAAGAATGGTTGAAATCAACAGCGGCAATTTTGCAAAAAATCAACCAATAGTAGAATCAAAGACAAAAAGACCCGGCAGACCGGAAGCACGGTCTGCCGGGGAGGGTCAGCGCAGCTCCGCCCACGCGAAGAATTTCAGGATCCGGGTTATAAAGAAGGGCGCGTTCGGGCAGGCCTCAGTGATGGCGGCGTGTGCCTCCATCAGCGCTTCGTCCGACAGCCCCTTTAGGGGGACGAGGATGGTTTTCGCGCCGTCCGCGATCCGCCCGATGGCCAGGGGCGCGGACGCCACACCGCCCACCGCCGCCCGGGAGGCCGCCGCCACGCCCCCGGCGGCGTACACCCCCACGGCGCAGCCGCCCACCGCCAGCCAGCCCAGGGCGATGCCGCCCCAGGCCAGCAGACCCAGCGCCACGCCACCAATGGACACTCCGCCCAGCGTCACCGCCCCCAGGGCCAGCAGCAGCCCGAAGCTCACCCCGCCCAGGGAGAGCAGCCCCGCCGCCACACCGCCCAACGCCACAAACCCGGTGGCGATGTTGCCAATGGCGATGATCCCCCGGGCCCAGTGATCCCGGCGGCCGAAGTTGATGTGAACCAGGGGCAGGCCGAACAGGGTGCGCTCACTCTTATATTCATAGTGCCAGCCCTCGTGGTAGTAGTGGTGGATCACGGTGGGGGCTGGCGGGGGAGAGGCGGGCTCGTACCCTTGCAGGGGCGGGGAGCCGGACGCCTCCCGACCCGTCACCAGATAGTCCAGGGACACGTGGAAATAGTCTGCCAGGGCGGTGAGGTTGTCCATATCCGGGCGGGACGTGCCCGCCTCCCACTTCTGCACTGCCTGCCGGGTAACGCCCAGGAGGCCCGCCAGCTCCTCCTGGGACAGGCCGGCCTGACGGCGCAGCTCAAATAAACGCTCTCGAAACTCCATTGTGATACCTCCGAAAAAACTGTCCGGCGCCTTTGGACAGTGGTATCATAGCAAAAAACGGCAGGTTGCGCAACCAAAAAGGGGATACAATTTGACAACCACAGGTTGCGGCTGGAAATTTTGCGTCAAAACAGCCCGTTGTCTTGCTTTTCCGTCCCGCCCATAGTAAAATAAACCTATACCATAAATGAGGTGATACCAATGGACAAACAGACCATATTAGCCGCCGTAGACCACACCCTCCTGACCCAAACCGCCACCTGGGACGAGATCCGCCAGATCTGCGACGACGGGGCGGCCTACGGCTGCGCCAGCGTGTGCATCCCCGCCAGCTACGTGAAGCAGGCGGCGGACTACCTGGGGGGCAGGCTGCCGGTGTGCACCGTCATCGGCTTCCCCAACGGCTACTCCACCACCGCCGTCAAGGTGTTCGAGGCGAAGGACGCCATTGCCAACGGCGCCAAGGAGATCGACATGGTGATCAACATCGGCTGGGCCAAGGACGGCCGGTGGGATGACCTGCTCTCCGAGATCAAGGCGGTAAAGGCGGCCTGCGGCGATCTGGTGCTGAAGGTGATCATTGAGACCTGCTTGCTCACCGACGAGGAGAAGATCAAGCTGTGCCAGATCGTGTCGGACAGCGGGGCGGACTTCATCAAGACCTCCACCGGCTTCTCCACCGCCGGGGCTACCCGGGAGGATGTGGCGCTGTTTAAGGCCCATGTGGCCCCCCACGTGAAGATCAAGGCCGCCGGGGGGATCGCCAGCCTCCAGGACGCCGCGGACTTCCTGGCTTTAGGCGCGGATCGGTTGGGCACCAGCCGGATCGTCAAATTGGTGAAAGGGCAGGCCGCCCAAGGGTATTGATCCACAAAATCCACGAAAAAACAGAAATCTCCACAGATTGTGGAATTAGCCCTTGTGTTTTCGGGCGGGACGCGATATAATGGGCTCGTCCAGTGAGGCGGGTGCGAAGATTGCGGCAAAGGCAATGTTGAGTTCCCGCCTTTTTGCGGGCGTTTCCGGGGGCGGCTTTAGCCTTACCCCGGGACAGACGAAAAGAAAGGAATGGTTTCCAATGAAAAAGATCCTTGCGATGCTGCTCGCCATGGTCATGGCGTTCAGCCTGGTTGCCTGCGGCAATCAGAGCAGCGGCAAAAAGGGCGCGGACGACATCCCCGACACCATGAACTCCTCTGATGGCAAGTACGAGGTGGCCTTCGTCACCGACGTGGGCCAGCTGAAGGACAAGTCCTTCAACCAGGGCACCTGGGACGGCGTGAAGCTGTACGCCGACGAGCACAAGCTGTCCTACAAGTATTACCAGCCCGCCAATGGCGACGCCGCCACCGACGACGACCGCTATAACGCCATGAAGCAGGCCGCCGAGGGCGGCGCCAAGGTGGTTGTGTGCGCCGGCTTCCTCCAGGCCACGGCCCTGGCCAAGGCCGCCGAGGAGTTCCCCGAGGTTCACTTCGTGTTCATCGACAACAACTACGCCCTGCCCGGCTCCAACGGTGAGCCCCTGAAGAACGTGGCCAGCGTGGAGTTCCAGGAGGAGCAGGCCGGTTACCTGGCGGGCTACGCCGTGGTGAAGGAGGGCTATATCAAGCTGGGCTTCTCCGGCGGTGGCGGCGGCTCCAACCCCGCTTGCTGCCGTTACGGTTACGGCTATGTCCAGGGCGCCAACGCGGCCGCGGCCGAGCTGGGCGTGCAGGTGGATATGATGTACAGCTGGCAGTACGGCGGCAACTACGGCGCCTCCGCCGAGCTGCAGAGCATGATCTCCGGCTGGTATAACGAGGGCACTGAGGTGGTGTTTGCCTGCGGCGGCTCTATGTTCAACTCCATCACCGCCGCCGCGGCCGGCGCTGCCAACGAGGGCGCGGTGGTCGGCGTGGACACCGATCAGTCTGGCGACTCCGACACCGTGGTGACCTCCGCCATGAAGGGCATCGGCGAGGCTGCTCAGCAGGCCATCGGCAAGTCCTATGACGGCAAGTGGGACGAGATCGGCGGCGGCGTGCTGAAGCTGGGCGCCAAGGACGACGCCGTGGGCCTGCCCACCGCCACCTGGTCCATGGAGAAGTTCACCAAGGAGGACTACGACAAGCTGTTCAAGGGCGTGAAGGACGGCTCCATCCCTGTGGACGCCGACTACGAGGCCGGCCTGGAGCAGGCCTGGTCCAACCTGACCCTGAAGATCGTGTAAGTTATCCTGTACATGGGAAATGGGGGGCGCGTACGCGCCCCCCGTTTTTTGTGCCCTTTAAAGCTCCTTGCGGATGCGGTTGAGGGCGTTTTTCTCCAGCCGGGACACCTGGGCCTGGGAGATGCCCACCTCGGCGGACACCTCCATCTGGGTCTTGCCCTGGAAGAAGCGCAGGGCCAGGATCCGCTGCTCCCGTTCGTCCAGCTTGTTGATGGCGTCCCCCAGGGCGATGTGATCCAGCCACGCCTCGTCGGTGTTCTTTTTGTCCTTCACCTGATCCATGACGCACACCGTATCCCCACCGTCGGAGTACACCGGCTCGAACAGGGACACCGGATCCACCACCGCGTCCAGCGCCATCACCACATCCTCCCGGCGCAGCTCCAGGATCCGGGCGATCTCGTCCACTGTGGGCTCCTTCTGATGCTCCGCAATATACTTTTCCTTGGCCTGGAGCACTCGGTAGGCGGTGTCCCGCACGGAACGGGACACTCGGATGGCACTGTTGTCCCGAAGATAGCGCCGGATCTCCCCCACAATCATGGGCACGCCGTAGGTGGAAAAGCGCACGTCCATGTCGATGTTGAAGTTGTCTATTGCCTTGATCAGGCCGATGCAGCCCACCTGGAACAGGTCGTCCACATTTTCCCCCCGGCCGGAGAACTTCTGGATCACCGACAGCACCAGCCGCAGATTGCCGGAGATCAGCTCCTCCCGGGCCTGCATATCCCCCGCCCGGGCCCGGCGGAGGAGCTCCAGGCTCTCCTCACTTTTCAGCACCTTCAGCTTGGCCGTATTGACGCCGCAGATCTCAACCTTGCCCTGCACGATGCCACCTCGCTCGCTCGGAATTGATTCAGAATCAGTATTTCCGATGGGCGCGCTTTCATACGGTGGTGGGGCAGGGGATATTTTTTATCGTCAGACCGCTTTCGATGGATTTTTCCCCCTACTTTTTCTCAAGAGAAAAAGTAGGCAAAAGGGTCTTAGACCCGCGAGCTTGAAGGCGTTACGTTAGTTTTCTGTTTCGGACAGATTTTACGTCGGCAACCGACCTGCTGCTGGCGAAGGGCCTGTTATACTAATTCTTCATAAAACGGTGAAACCGTTTTATGAGGCCGCAGAACGCGGCCCGACGGCGAAGCCGTCAAGAATATTGTCAATACTTTTCTTGGCGCGCCGTAGGCGCGGCGGCGCGAAGTGCCGCGATAAAAAGGTTTTAACCTTTTTATCAAGAAACAGTATTACATCATCCGGAGGATTTCCTTTTTCAGCTTGTCGATGATCCGCTTCTCCAGCCGGGAGATGTAGGACTGGCTGATGCCCAGCCGATCAGCCACCTCCTTTTGGGTGCGCTCCTGACCGCCGTCCAGGCCGAAGCGCATGGTGATGATGGTGCGATCCCGGGGGGAGAGCCGGCTGACGGCGGTGAACAGCAGATCCCGATCCACGTCGTCCTCAATGGGCTTCTCGATGCTGTCCCCCTCGGTGCCCAGCACGTCGGACAGCAGCAGCTCGTTGCCGTCCCAGTCGGTGTTCAGCGGCTCGTCCAGGGACACCTCCCCCCGGCGGTTGGCGTTTTTCCGCAGGTGCATGAGGATCTCGTTCTCAATGCACCGGGAGGCATAGGTGGCCAGCTTGATGTTCTTGGCGGGCTTGTAGGTTTCCACCGCCTTGATCAGCCCGATGGTGCCGATGGAGATCAGATCCTCGATGCCCACCCCGGTGTTCTCAAACCGTCGGGCGATGTACACCACCAGCCGCAGGTTGTGCTCAATGAGCCGGGCGCGGGCCTCGGGCCTGGTGTCCTCCTCCTCCAGGGCGGCCAGCAGGTGGCCCTCCTCCTCCCGGGTGAGGGGGGCGGGGAGGGTGTCGCTGCCCCCGATGTAGTGGAGGGAGCCGTACAGCGGGATCCCCAGCCGTTCCAGCAGGCGGCACAGCCGGAGATAGGTATTGAGAAAGAGCATTTCAAATTCCTCCTATTAAAGCCTGATATCCGCCCCCGTCGTCCAGGGCCGTGGGGGACAGGGCCACCAGCAGCCGCCCCAGCGGCCTGCCGTTCACCGTCACGTCCCGGGCCCGCAGGGCCAGCAGCATTCCGCACTCCACCCCCACCGCCCGGTAGGGAATGAGCCGGGCCTGCCGCCCCCCGGCGGCGTGGCACCGCTCCACGGAAGCGATGGGTTCTGCGGGATCGGCCCAGTCGGGCAGCAGCCCCGCCAATGCCCAGGCGTCCACCACCACCACGGGGCGGTTGTCCCCCGGATCGGTGAGGCTGTGGCCGGTGTCCATCAGGGCGGTGAGGGTTCGGCTGCCGGATTCCAGCTCCACCTCCAGCCGGGCCAGCTCCCGGCCAACCTGCCGCCCTGTCCGGCGGAAGAACAGGGACAGCACGAAGTAGCTGGCCACGAACACCAGCAGCAGCAGCCGCAGGTCGAGCTTGGAATAGAACACCCCATGGGCTAGGGTCAGCGACCGGCTGCCCAGCAGCTCCAGCCCCAGCACCGCCCCGGCCAGGGCCGCGGACGCGCCGAAAAAAAGCACCGTCACCCGCAGCAGGCGCCGCTCCCCACCGTAGGCGACGAGGGTCATGGCCGCGCCGGAGGCCAGCTTGCAGGGCCATAGGGCCAGCCAGCTCAGCCCCGGCAAAAAGATCAGCGCCGCATAAAGCGCCCCCAGGGCCGCCCCCAGACCGATACGCCAGCGCCGCAGCGCCGCCCCTGCCAGCCGCCCCGCCGCCAGCAGCAGCAGGTAGTTGGCGATGAGGTTCAGCAGGAACAGCAGGTCTATGTACACCACCGTCACGGGGCGGGCCTCCTCTCATAAGTCTGTCCACCATTATAGCCCGCCCCAGCCTCAAAAAAAGTCAAAGGGAGGGAACGGCGGAAAATACCCCTGTCCCGCAAGAGTGTGAAAACGCCCCGGCCTGTTCTAAGGCCGGGGCGTTTTCACGCTTCTATCATTAGATAAACTTGTCCAGCGCCGCCGCCAGCGCCGCCATGTCCTCATCTGTGCCGATGCTGATACGCAGCCAGTGTTCGATCTCCGGGATGGGCCACCAGCGCACCAGGATTCCCCTGGCCCGCAAGCCGTCCAGCAGTTCCCTGCCGCCGCGAGCCGGATGGCGGGCAAACACAAAGTTGGCCTGGGAGGGAAGAACAGTAAAGCCTTTCTCCTTTAAGGCCCTTTCCGTCCAAGCCCGGGTGTCCATCACCCGGCGGCGGATGGACTGGAAGTACCCCTCGTCCCGGATGGCCGCCGCAGCACCCACCTGGGCCAGCCGGTCAACGGTGTAAGAGTTGATGGAGTCCCGCACGCAGCGCAGGCCGTCAATGAGCCCCGGATTTCCCATGGCCCAGCCCACCCGCAGACCCGCCAGCGCCCGGGACTTGGAGGTGGTTTGGATCACCAGCAGGTTGGGGTAGCGGCCAATCAGCTCCACGGCGCTGTCCGCGCCGAAGTCGATGTAGGCCTCGTCCACAATCACCACCACGTCCGGGTTGGCCTGGAGGAGCTTTTCCACCGTGTCCAGCCCCACAGCGATCCCGGTGGGGGCGTTGGGGTTGGCCAGCACCACCCCGCCGTTGTTCCCGCACAGCAGGTCAACGGGATCCGAGAAGTCCGGGTTCATGGGAACCTCCCGCCGCTTTAGGCCGAAGAAATCGGTGTAGACGGGGTAGAAGCTGTAGGTGATCCGGGGGAACACCACCTCCCGCTCCGGGTCAAAAAACGCCTGGAAGGCAAAGGCCAGGATCTCATCCGAGCCGTTGCCGCAGAACACCTGATCCGGGCTCAGCCTCTCCCGCTCTGCGATGGCGGAGCGCAGATCCGCGCACTCCGGATCTGGGTAGAGCCGCAGGCTGTCTCCCGCCGCCTGCTTGATAGCCGCAAGGGCGGCGGGGGAGGGGGGATAGGGGCACTCGTTGGTGTTCAGCTTGATGAACTGCCTGTCCTTGGGCTGCTCCCCCGGGGTGTAGGGCACGATGTCCCGGATGCGCCTGCTCCAATATGGGTTCATAGGGCCTCGCCCTCCCGCTTCACTTTTTTAACGGACTTCTCCGCCTTGGCCCGGGGGGTCATGACCTCGTGGCCGCAGCCCCGGCACTTCAGCTTGAAATCCATGCCCACCCGCAGCACCGTCCACTCCTTGCTGCCGCAGGGGTGGGCCTTTTTTAGCTCTAAAACGTCGCCGACGTGGATATCCATGGGCATCTCATTCGCCCCCCTTTTCCGGCTGTCCGCCCTTAATTTTGTCCCAGTACGCCTTGGCGGCCTGCTCCGTCTTGTTGGGGCCGTACATATAGTATACGTGGTCTTTGATGGCGTCGGGCAGGTACTGCTGCTCCACCCAATGCCCTGGGAACTGGTGAGGATAGAGGTAGCCCTGCTCCCGCTCAAAGCCTGCGCCGTCGGCGTGGACGTTCTGCAAATGCCGAGGATAGTCCCCGGTGCGCCCCGCCCGCACGTCGGCCAGGGCGGCGTCGATGGCGGCGCACACGCTGTTGGACTTGGGGGCAGTGGCCAGTAGGATGGCCGCCTGGGCCAGGGGCAGCTTGGCCTCCGGCAGGCCCAGTTGGAGGGCGCTGTCCACGCAGGACTTCACAATGGCCGCCGCCTGGGGATAGGCCATGCCGATATCCTCGCTGGCGGAGCACAGGAGGCGCCGGATGGCGGTGAGCATATCCCCCGCTTCCAGCAGGCGGGCCAGGTAGTGCAGCGCCGCGTCCGGGTCGGAGCCCCGCAGGGACTTCATCAGGGCAGAGGCGATGTCGAAATGGTCGTCCCCGTCCCGGTCGTACCGCATGGCGGAGCGCTGGGCCACCAGCTTGGCGTCGTCCAGGGTGATGGTGAGGACGCCGTCCTGGATCCGGCTGGCGGTCATCAGCAGCTCCACGGCGTTGAGGGCCTTGCGGACGTCCCCGCCGCAGGAGGCGGCCAAATGCTCCCGCACCCCGTCCTCGCATCTTGCCTCCACACCAAGCTCTTGAGCCTGTAAAGCAATTCCCCTGTCCACCGCCGGCAGGAGGTCGTCCGCCGTCAGCATCTTGAACTCAAACACCGTGGAGCGGGACAGGATGGCGTTGAAAATGGTGAAGTAGGGGTTTTCCGTAGTGGAGGCGATGAGGGTGATCTTGCCGTTCTCTATGAACTCCAGCAGGGACTGCTGCTGTTTCTTGTTGAAGTACTGGATCTCGTCCAGGTAGAGCAGCACCCCGTTGGGGGCCAGCAGGGTGCCCACCTGCTCCATCACGTCCCGGATGTCTGCCAGGGAGGCGGTGGTGGCGTTAAGCCGGCGCAGGGCGCGGCCCGACCGCTGGGCGATGATGTTGGCCACGGTGGTCTTACCCGTGCCGGAGGGGCCGTAGAACACCATATTGGGGATCTTCCCGCTGTCGATGACCCGGCGCAGCAGGCCGTTCTGGCCCAGAATGTGGCTCTGGCCCAGCACCTCGTCCAAGGTCTGGGGCCGGATGCGGTCGGCGAGCGGTTGGTACATGGACGTCCCCTCCCTTCTTGTGTGGTTCCGATTATACCATATTATACAGATGTTCGCAAGGCGGTTTTCAAACATCAGCGCCCCGGCAGGGCTCTGCCAGGGCGCTGATTCAGTCTTTCCAGTTCCACCACTTGCGCTGCTCCGGAGTCTCGATCCGGCCCTCCGCCCAGGTCACAGCCAGGCGATACACATACAGCACACAGCGATCCACCGTGCAGCCCTGCATGAGGCATTCCTGCCGGTACAGCGTCTCCGGATCCTTGCCCTTCAGATCGGCCACCCGTTCAATGCCCAGGGCGTTCAGGTGGGCGGCCATATTTTTGCCCACACCGGGGATACTCTGAAGATCGTCCATGTTCTCAGCTCCGGGAGCACTTCTCCGCGTCGATGGCCAGCACCACCAGCAGTGCTCCCAGCGCATCCCCAGGGTCGGCCACGTCGATAAGATAGGTGTCAGTCAGGTGGAACAGCTCCTTGGAGATGGAGGCCACCTGCCGCTGCCCATCCCAGATGGCGTAGTCCCACTCCATCCAGGCCCCGTCCACCTGCCAGCCGTTGAAGTCGATGGTAAATTGGGGCTTGAAAAAGGAAAACTCCTTTTTGATGCAGCCCACATACTGATCCTGAATATAGATTTCAAACTGGGGCAGGAAGGTGAAGATCTTCTCTTGAAGGGTGCCGATGTGATTCCCATAGGCGTCGTTGATGTGCAAGCAGTGGCCCCAGCTCAGCTTGCCCTCCACGGTGAATACGGTGGTGCCTTCTTCGTCATAGATGTCGTAGCTGTCCAGCCAGGAGAAAAAACGCTGCTTGAAATTGAGCCTCATTCCATGCCCTCCTTTTCGGCTGACTGCCCTATTTCAGCCGTTTGACAAAAACCTCATCTTTATTCTTGGCTTTGCACCCAGCCGCCTTCCGATAGCCATGCCGCTCATAAAAGCGTCTGGCTGTATCTGTTGTCAGAATGCTGGTGGTAATGCCGTGCTCCAGAAAATACCGTTCCGCCAGGGCGATCAGCTCCGAGCCGTGCCCCTTGCCCCTGAATTCATCCGCCACCCAGAACTCCCGGATAAAGCCACAGGTCTCCTCAAAAAACCAGCTTGTAAAGCGGATGGGGAGGAACAGGAGGAAGCCGATGGCGCCGCCATTTGCCGACAGCCTCACATAGGCCGCGTTTTTCTCGCCGTCGTCCCCCCGGTTCATCTCTTGGAACAGCCCGTCCCAATCCTTTACCTTGATTCCAATCTCCGCGAAATACTGCCGAAACGCCGCCTGAAATACCGGATCGGCAAAGTCCGAGATCAGCACGTCAGAGTAATCCTCGCGCACATCAGGTTGCTTGACCATATTTGTCTGCCTCCATTTTAGATTGGAGGGTCAGATTCTGCGGGCCCTCCATACGCATTGTTTCTTCATATTGGATCACCCTTTCTGTTTGAAATGTGCGGCGCGGCTCAGCGGTAGATGGGATATTTCGCCGTCAGCTCC
This sequence comes from uncultured Oscillospiraceae bacterium, assembly GCA_910584285.1. Lineage (GTDB taxonomy): Bacteria > Bacillota > Clostridia > Oscillospirales > Oscillospiraceae > Enterenecus. The sequence continues at coordinate 45,804 of CAJTYK010000009.1, read as the reverse complement.
GCCACGCCGGCCCGGATCTCGTCCGCCCTGGCCTCAAAGTCGGTGGCCGCCAGGGCGATATACTCCGCCACCTTGTCCATGTCGGCCTCCACAAAGCCGCGGCTGGTGACGGCGGGGCTGCCCACTCGCAGGCCGCTGGTCTGGAAGGGGGAGCGGGGATCGCCGGGGACCTTGTTTTTGTTGGCGGTGATGCGGACCTCGTCCAGCCGGCGCTCCAGCTCCTTGCCGGTGAGCTCGCCCAGGTTCCGCAGGTCGATGAGGGACAGATGGTTGTCCGTACCGCCGGACACCAGCTTCATGCCCCGCTTCACCAGCCCCTGGGCCAGGGCGGCGGAGTTCTTCACCACCTGCTGCTGATAGACCTTGAACTCAGGGGTCAGCGCCTCGCCCAGGGCCACCGCCTTGGCGGCGATGACGTGCATCAGCGGGCCGCCCTGGGATCCGGGGAAGATGGCGGAGTTCAGCTTCTTGGCCAGCTCCTCGTCGTTGGTGAGCAGCATTCCGCCCCGGGGGCCCCGAAGGGTCTTGTGGGTGGTGGTGGAGGTGACGTGGGCGTAGGGGATGGGGGAGGGGTGCAGACCCGCCGCCACCAGCCCCGCGATGTGGGCCATGTCCACCCAGAGGTAGGCCCCCACCTCGTCGGCGATCTGGCGGAACCGCTGGAAGTCGATGACCCGGGGATAGGCGGAGGCGCCGGCGATGATCATCTTGGGCTTGCATTCTTTGGCAATACGCTCCACCTCGTCATAGTCGATGACGCCCGTCTCCTCGTTCACGCCGTAGGACACCATTTTGAAGTATTTGCCGGAGAAGTTTACCGGGCTGCCGTGGGTGAGGTGCCCGCCGTGATCCAGGTTCATGCCCAACACCGTGTCCCCGGGCTGGCACAGGGCCATATAGACCGCGTAGTTGGCCTGGGCGCCGGAGTGGGGCTGGACGTTGGCGAACTTGGCCCCGAACAGCTTGCAGGCCCGCTGGATGGCCAGATTCTCCGCCACGTCAACGCACTGGCAGCCGCCGTAATACCGCTTGCCGGAGTAGCCCTCGGCGTACTTGTTGGTGAGCACGCTGCCCGTGGCGGCCAGCACCGCCTCGGACACGATGTTCTCCGACGCGATGAGCTCAATGTTGTCGCACTGGCGCTGATACTCCGCCCGGATGGCCGCGCCCAGCTCGGGATCCTGCTTGGACACAAAGTCCATATACTCTAAAACCATGTTGTGTTTCCGCCTTTCCAGATTTTGATCTCCACCATACTGTCATAGCTCCGCCCCGGCTGTGGGGCGCTTGGGGATATTATACAATGTTTTCCGGAAAAGCACAACTGTGACCTCCTGAAAAAACAGTCTCGCTTTTTGACGGATTTTATGGTATCCTATCCAGTGAGGTGAGTTTTGTGGAACAGAAAAGCGTGATCGCCATTGTCAACGCCCTGAAGGAACTGTACCCCGACGGGATCTGCTCCCTGCAATACAAAAAGGACTACGAGCTGCTGTTCGCCGTGCGGCTGTCCGCCCAGTGTACCGACGAGCGGGTGAACATGGTTACCCCCGCCCTCTTTGAGCGGTTCCCGACCTTGGAGAGCTTCGCCTGGGCGGATATCGACGAGGTGGGCCAGTACATCCACTCCTGCGGCTTCTTCCGGGCCAAGAGCAAGGATCTGGTGCTGTGCGCCCAGATGCTGCTGAGTGAATACGGCGGCAAAGTCCCCGGCACCATGGAAGATCTGCTGCGCCTGCCCGGGGTGGGCCGCAAGACGGCCAACCTGATTTTAGGGGACGTACACAACACCCCCGGGGTGGTGGTGGCGGACACCCACTGCATCCGCATCTCCGGCCGGATGGGTTTAACCGACGGCACCAAGGACCCCGCCAAGGTAGAGCAGCAGCTCCGGGTCGTCCTGCCGCCGGAGGAGTCCAACAACTTCTGCCACCGGCTGGTGCTCCACGGGCGGGCGGTGTGCACGGCACGGAAGGCCAAGTGCGGCGAGTGCGTGTGCGCCCCCTGGTGCAAGTACGCCAACACGGAGTTCAAGGCATAGGCAAAGCCCCGTCCCGGACGCCGGGACGGGGCTTTGCTTCTCTATTGCGGTATTACGGCTCCACCGGAGCCAGATCATCCAGCGGAAGGGTGACGGCGCCGCAGTCCAGGCTGAGGGTGATGCTCCCTCCCTGAAGCCGGGCCGGATCGGTGACGTCGGCCAGGCGGTACATCAAGAGGGCTTCCTCATCCCCGATGATCCCGCCGCCCAAATAGGCCGGGGCCAGGGGGACGAGATTTCCATCCTTATCCTTGAGGATGATATCATCCTCGCTGAGATTCAACAGATACCACCAGCGCACTTCCGCATCGCCGAAAAGTTTCTCGCCGCCCTCCCGGCCAACGGTGACCAGCAGGTTCACGGGGGACAGGTAGGCCCCCTTGATTGTGATATCTGCCCCGTCCAGCCGGCCCACGAAAGCGTCCGCCGGCTGGCTCCAGCCGATGTCCTTCTGGGGCAGGGGGACGTCACAGCTCCACTGGCCGGGATAGACCTCAATACGGCGGGGCAGCCCCGTCTCCTGATTCACGGTTGCGTAGGTCAGGCTGCCGACGGGGATCCGCATGGAGGCCGCCTTCCCGGAGATCAGATCGCCCTGGGGCAGCTTCACAAGGAATACGACGGACACATGGTTATCCATCGGGTCGTCATCCTCTAAAAACTCCCACCGATAGTCATAGGCGCTGGAAAGGCCCAGGTCGATTTTCTCCCCGGCTTCATCCATAAAGTAGTGGTTGCCTCCGCCGTAAAGGCTCTCGGATCCGATAAACGGCGGTTCATCGTCCGTCCCTCCCATCCACAGTGAGACGCCCTCCGGGGCGGTGAAGTCGGCCAGCACCATGATAGAGGTGCGATCCCGCAGCACCTGGGACACGTGGAACACGGCCCCGTTGTCCTCCTTGGTGATATCCACCGCCATGGCTCCGGGGATCAGCAGCTCTGCGGCCTGGGAATCCTCCGGCGTCACGCCGAGATAGGCCAGCAGCCGCTGGCTGACCCCTGTCACCGTGGCCGCAGCGGCCCCCGTCACCAGCAGGGCGGCGGCCGCCACGCCGATAACCACTCGTTTCCAGTTTTTCATCGGTCGTCTCCTCCTTGTGTCGTTCCGGAGGAGCCTGTCCAGCAGTTCCGCTTCCCGCCCGGGGGCGGGGGCCAGAGCGTCAAACATCCGATTCAACTCACGCCTGTCCATAGCCTTCCTCCTCCAGCTTTAATTTCAGCAGCTTCCGGGCCTGCACCAGCCGGGAGCGGACGGTGGAGGGGTTTTCCCCCAGCAGCTCCGCCATCTCCCCGGTGGTATAACCCTGGTAATAGTGGAGGTAGAGCGCCAGCCGGTGGGCCTGGGGCAGCGCCGCCACCTGCTCCCACACCTTCCCGTCCCTGGGATCCTCCCAGGCCAGGGACTCCAGCGCCTCCTCGCCCGCCCGCCGGGTGCGCCACCAGTGCTTGAGCTGGTTTCTGCACTCATTCCGGGCGGTGACAATGAGCCACGCCTTCTCGTGCTCCGGATCACGGAAGGGCTCGGCCCGCTCCATGGCCTTGCGAAAGACGGTCTGGGCGGCGTCCTCCGCGTCGGGCACGTTTTTCATCAGCACCAGGCAGATCTGGTAGACCATGCCGAAGCGCCGCCGGTAGAGGTCGGCCAGCTCCTCCTTTGACCACACGCGCCGTACCACGGGGATCACCTCCTCTCGTCCTTCTGCCTATTACACAATCGGCGGGGGCAAATTGTTGACGGGCAAGAAAATTTTCTGGGAAAAGGGGAGCGGACGGCATCCGCCGCCCGCTCTGTGGAACCTCTGTTATACCCCCTGATGCAGCCTTGCCGCCGTCAGAGTGTTTTTCATGAGCATGGCCCGGGTCATAGGCCCCACGCCGCCCGGCACCGGGGTGATGTAGGACGCCTTCTCCGCCGCCTCAGCGTAGCACACGTCGCCGCACAGCTTACCCGCCTCGTTGCGGTTCATGGCCACGTCGATGACCACTGCACCCTCCTTCACCATGTCGGCGGTGACCAGCCCCGTCTTGCCCACAGCGGACACCAAAATGTCCGCGGAGGAAGCCAGCGCCGCCAGGTCCGGCGTCCTGGAGTGGCACACCGTCACCGTGCCGTGGGCGTGGAGCAACAGCAGGGCCATGGGCTTGCCCACGATGTTGGAGCGGCCCAGCACCACGCACCGCTTGCCCGCCGGGTCGATGTGGTACTCCCGCAGCATTTCCATCACGCCGCCGGGGGTGCAGGGCTGGAACAGCGGGTCGCCGATGGTGAGCCGGCCCACGTTAAAGGGGTGGAAGCAGTCCACGTCCTTGTCCGGGTGGATGGCCAGCAGCACCTCCCGCTCGTCCAGCCCCCTGGGCAGGGGGAGCTGCACCAGGATCCCGTCGATGTCCGCCCGTCCGTTCAGCTCTGCCACCAGCTCTAAAAGCTGCTTCTGGGTGGTAGTGGCGGGCAGGGCGTACTCCTCGCTGTAGAAGCCACACTCCTCACAGTCCCGCTTTTTGCCGTTCACATAGACCCGGGAGGCGGGGTCGTCCCCCACCAGCACCACTGCCAGCCCCGGCTTCCGGGGCAGCTGGGCCGCCTCCTGTCGGACACTGTTCTTTACCTTGGCCGCCAGGGCCTTGCCGTCAATGATTGTCGCCGCCATTGTCTGTCTCCTCCTTACTTGTCTCCTCCGCGGTCGCGGGGGCTTCCGCTGTCTCAGCCGGGGCATTGTCCGCCGTGTCCACCGGGGCGGCCTCCGCTAATTCCGGGGCGGGTTCCGCCGGGGCAGGGGAGGGAGTGGGAGCTTCCGCCGCCTCCGCAGCGTGCCCGGTTTTTTTAACCAGGGGAGGAGAGGCGGGGCCCGCGGTTTTCAGCCGCAGGACGAACAGCCCGATCCCCACCAGCGCCGACACGATCCCCAGCATCTGGGAGGAGCGGATGGGGGTGCCGAAGAAGTACAGGCTGTCGGTGCGCAGCCCCTCGATGGCCGCCCGGCCCAGGCCGTACCAGATCACGTAGCTCAGGAACATCTGTCCGTTGAACCTCCGGCCCTTCTTCATCAGCAGGAGCAGAACCCCAAGCCCCAGCAGGTTCCACAGGGACTCATACAAAAATGTGGGATGGACGCCCAACGCACCGTCCAGAATGCTCTGGTACGCCTCCTGGCTCTCCAGCAGCCCCTTGCTCCAAAGCTCGTTGGCGATGGACTGGGAGCACATCCGCCAGGGCAGGGTGGTAGTGGATCCATAGGCTTCTACGTTGACGAAGTTCCCCCACCGGCCGATGAGCTGGCCGATGAGCAGGCCGTAGGAGGTGATGTCCATGCCGCTCCAGAAGTCCACCTTCCGCACCTTACAGAAGATCAGGGCGGAGATCACCGTGGCGATGACCCCGCCGTAGATGGCCAGCCCCCCGTCCCAGAAGGCGATGGCCCGCAGAAAGCTGAAGGAGCCGTCGGCGTTGTAGCATACCGCTGGGTTGAAGATCACGTAGTACAGCCGGGCCCCGATAATGGCGGAGGGCACCACGTAGAAAATGGCATCCACAATGTCATCGGGATCCAGCCCGAACTTGGGGGCCTTCCACAGCCCGAAGGCCACCGCCAGTAGGAAGCCCGCGGCGATGATCACACCATACCAGTAGATGTTATGGCCGAACACCGTGAAGGCCACCCGGTTCAGCTCAAATTCCAGCCCCAGGCCAGGAAAGGTTACCGTGTTGATCATTTGGTCATTCCTCTTTTTCTGTAGTGGGTCAGTCCAGAGGGCGGATCACGGACAGCGCCGCTCTGTCCTCGGTGCACCAGGAGCGGATCAGCTCCTCACCGTCCGAGCGCTCGATGCTCTGGAACACCTGGGGGAAGGTGAGGTAGTCCTCGCCGTCAAAATGGGCCTGGGCCAGCTCCGCGCAGGTGTCGTCCAGGGAATTGAGCCGCCGCACCATGGAGCCGTAGGCCGCCTTTTTCAGCCGATCCCACAGATCCGGGTCGATGCCCTCCCGGGCCAGGCGGGCGGCCTCCTTCAGCACCTCGTCCAGCACCTGCCCGGGATCCCGGCTCTCCCCGCCAGCGATGAGGCAGGCGCAGCCGGGCAGCTCGTCGTAGCTGCTGTCAAAGCTGCCGTTGATCAGCCCCTGTTCATAGAGCCGGCTGTACAGCGGGGCGGAGGAGCTGAACAGCACGTCGCAGACCAGCTCGGCCACCAGCCGCTGGCGCAGGCCCTCCCCCTTGGGGGCCGGGCTGCCCTTGAAGCCCAGCTCGAACAGGGGCATGGATACGGGCATGGCCCGCTGGGCGTATCGCCGCACCACCCCGGTGGGTTCTCCCTCGCCGTGGCTGGCGGGGACGGCGGCGGAGGGCTCCTGGCCCAGAACCTCCCCGGCGATGGCGGCTACCCGCTCCGGATCCACGTCCCCAGCGGCGCACAGCACCATGTTCCCCGGCCGGTAGAAGGCCCGGTGGCACTGATAGAGGGTGTCCGCCGTGATCTCGGCGATGGACTCCACCGTCCCCGCCACTCGGATCCGGACGGGGTGCTTGGCGTACATGGCCTCCATGAGCTGGTAGTAGACCTCGTGGCTGGGGTCGTCCTCGCACATCCGGATCTCCTGACCGATGATGCCCTGCTCCTTGGCCACGCTCTCGTCGGTGAACCAGGGCTGGGACACGAAGGACAGCAGGGTACGCAGGTTGTCCTCAAAGCCCTGGACGCCCTCAAAGAAATAGCCCGTCATGGAGGGGGTGGTGTAGGCGTTGGGATCCACCCCCTGGGCGGCCATGCGCTGGAGGGCGTTGCCGTCCTGGGTGTCGAACATCTTGTGCTCCAGAAAGTGGGCCACCCCCTGGGGTGTGTCCACCCACTCGCCGTCCTCCCCCCGGAAGCGCAGATCCATGCCGCCGTAGCGGGTGGCGAAAAAGGCGAACTGTTTGCCGTACTCAGGCCGCCTGTCCACATAGACGTTCAGCCCGTTGGGCAGGACACCGTGCCAAATTGTCTCCCGCAGGGCGGGGTAATTGCGCTCAACCATGGGCCGCGCCCTCCTTTCCCGTCAGGCGGTATACCGTGTCCAGTTGGATCCGCCGGGCGGCCCGGGCGATATCCTCCGCCGTCACCCGCTCCACGGACTGGATTAGCGCCCCGCCATCGTCCGGCTGTACGCCGTACACCAGCCTGGTCACGCAGTCGTCCTCCATCTGCCCCTGGCTGTCTACCCGGCCCCGGAGGCTGTTCACCACCGTCCGGATGGCGGCGTTGCGCTCCTCATCGGTGAACTTGCCCGCCCGCAGCTCGTCCAGCTGGGCGAGAATGGCCTCCTGGGCCCGGTCGAAGTCTTTAAATTCCACCCCGGAGGATACCACCAGCAGCCCCTTCAGCTTGTCAATGAGGGAGGAGGCGTAGTAGCACAGGCTCAGCTTCTCCCGGACGTTCAGGAACAGCCGGGAGTTGGCGCTGCCGCCGTACAGGGCGTTACACACCAGCAGGGCGGGGTAGTCCGGGCTGTCCATCGTCACCCCGCCGGTGCGGAAGCCCATGGCCAGCTTGCCCTGGGTCACGTCCAGCTCGTCGGTGACGGTGCGAACCGAGCCCTGGGGCTGGGCGGGGACGGCGCACTCCACCGGGGCGCAGCGCCCGGAGATCAGGGGGGCGAAGGCCTGCCGCACCGTCTCCTCCACCCGCTCCGGACGGGCAGAGCCGCCGTAGTAGAAGGTGACCTTAGCCCGGCCCAGCAGGGACTGGTAGTCCGTCCACAGACCCTCCGGGGTGGCGGACAGGGCCTCCTCCGCGTCCCCCAGCTTATCCACCGCGTAGGCCTCCTGGCCGCACATCTCCTGGATCAGCCGGAAGATAGACCAGCTCCGCTTGTCGTTCACCCGGGCCCGAATGCGGTCGGCCAGATTGGCCCCCTCGCTTTTCACGTAGTCCGGTCGGAATACGCCCTGATCCACCGCTGGATCCAGCAGCACCTCCCCCATGAGATCGGCGGCGGGCTCCAGCACCGCCCCGCCGTCCAGGGCGTAGCGGTCGTCAATGACGCTGCACAAAAAGCTGACGCACTGGCTCTCCCCCCGCTGGCGCACCACGGGGCCCAAGGACGCGCCGTACAGCCCGTCGGTGGCGGCGGACAGCCGCTCCATGTCCGGGTAGTGATGGCTGCCCCGGTAGAGCACCTCCGGGATCAGAGCCCCGGCGGTGGCGTGCTCCCGGCGCAGGGGGACGGTGAGGGTCACGCTGAGCAGGCCGGTTTTGAATTTGTCTGTCCGGTTCACCAGCAGCTCTACGCCCTCTGCCAGCTGCTTCCATTTCTGTTCCATGGCTTTCCTCCTCGGCTGAGCTCCGCACCGGAGGCACGGAGGCTGTCTTAATTCTTTATTATACATCATCCGGGGCCGTTTGACACCTATAACTTTCCAGGGATGGGTAAAATTTTTTTGAACGGCAAAAGAGGCCCGGATTGCCGCGTTTTTCGGCAGTCCGGGCCTCTTTCTTTAATCCGTATCAAACAGGGCGGTGGACAGGTAGCGGTCGCCGCCGTCGGGGAGGAGGGCCACGATGGTTTTGCCTCGGCTGTCCGAGCGCTTGGCGATCTGAAGGGCCGCCCACAGCGCCGCCCCGGAGGAAATACCCACCAGCACCCCCGCTGTCCGCCCCAGCCGCCGGGCGGCGGCAAAGGCGTCCTCGTCCTCCACGAGGAGGATCTCGTCGTATATGGCGGGGTTCAGCGCCTTGGGCACAAAACCCGCGCCGATGCCCTGGATGCCGTGCTTTCCCGCCCGCCCCTGGCTGAGGACAGGGGAGGAGGCGGGCTCCACCGCCACCACTCGGACGGCAGAGTTCTGGCTCTTGAGGTACTCGCCCACGCCGGTGATGGTGCCGCCGGTGCCCACGCCCGCCACGAACACGTCCACCCGCCCGTCGGTGTCCGCCCAGATCTCCGGGCCGGTGGAGGCCCGGTGGGCGGCGGGGTTGGCCGGGTTGTCAAACTGGCCGGGGATGAAGCTGCCGGGGATCTCCCGGGCCAGCTCCTCCGAGCGCTGGATGGCTCCCGCCATGCCCAGGGCTCCGGGGGTGAGCACCAGCTCCGCCCCATAGGCCGCCATCAGGCGGCGGCGTTCCATGCTCATGGTGTCGGGCATGACGATGATCACCCGGTAGCCCCGGGATGCCGCCACCGCAGCCAGACCGATCCCCGTGTTGCCGGAGGTGGGCTCGATGATGGTGCCGCCGGGGCGCAGCGCGCCCCGGGCCTCCCCGTCGTCGATCATGGCCTTGGCCACCCGATCCTTTGCGCTGCCCGCCGGGTTGAAATATTCCAGCTTGGCCAGCAGCCGGGCCTCCAGCCCCTCGGCCTGCTCCAGCCCCGTCAGCTCCAGCAGGGGGGTGCGGCCGATGAGCTGATCGGCGGATGTGTAGATGCGTTCCATTGGAATCCCTCCCTGGGGTCATTCGCCCCATTCTGATCCGTACCACCCTACGCTCCGGGAGGACGGTTTATGCGTCTTACCGCTGGCCCTTGTCGTAGGGGATGCCTTCCGCCTTGGGGGCCCGGGACTTCTTGGACGTGAAGGCCAGCACGATCAGGGTGATCAGGTAGGGCAGCATCCGGTAGAAGTGAGGGCTGATGGGGATGTTGGCCAGCAGGTATACTCCGTCGCCGTTGAGGTCGATGGAGGTGTAGGAGGCCGCCACGCACTTGAACAGGCCGAACAGCAGGGCCGCCCCTGCGATGTTCAGCGGCTTCCAGTTGCCGAAGATCATGACGGCCAGGGCCAGGAAGCCGAAGCCCGCCACGTCGCCGTTGGAGGAACAGTTGGCGGTGGTCAGGGCGTAGACAAAGCCGCCGATCCCCGCCAGCGCCCCGGAGATGGAGGTGCCGGCGTACCGCATCTTGTAGACGTTGATGCCCAGGGAGTCTGCCGCCTGGGGATTCTCGCCGCAGGAGCGTAGCCGCAGGCCGAATTTCGTCTTATAGAGGATGATGGACAGCACCACAAACAGCAGGATGCACACATAGGTGGCGGGGTAGACCCGGTGGAGGAAGGTTTCGCCCAGGAAGCCCAGGTCGGTGTTTCGGCTGAAGCCCAGATCGGACTTGCGCAGCATGAACCAGCTGGCGGCGTCGCCGTCGATATAGAGGGTGTTCTGGTTGGCGATGATCCGGATAAGGAACAGCACCAGGGCCGGGGCCAGCAGGTTCAGCGCCGTGCCGCCGATGGTCTGATCCGCCCTCAGGTTTACCGAGGCGAAGGACAGCAGCAGGGAGAACAGAGCCCCCGCCGCCGCCGTCACCAGCATGGTCAGCAGCATGAGCCCCTGAAGGGCGAGCCAGTTTCCATCGGACTTGGCCCCGTCAAAGGCGCCGCTCTGCTGCATGATCTGGACGAACAGCACCCCGATGAACGCGCCGAAGATCATGATGCCCTCCAGCGCCAGGTTGATGATGCCGCTGCGCTCGGCGAACACGCCGGCCAGCGCCACGATCATCAGGGGAACCGCGTAGATCAGCGTCTGCTGAATCAGGAATGTCATGCGTCCTCCCCTCCTTTCTCCGCCTTGCCGTCCGCAGCAGAGGCCGCGGGGACGGCGGGCGGCTGGACCTTGTGCTTCTTCCGGCCGCTGAGCCACAGCTTGATCACCAGGGAGAAGGCGCTCAGGTACACAATAGTGGCGATGATCACGTCAGTGATGTACTCGTTAAAGGCGGTGAGGCTGGTGAGCTGCTGGCCCACGATGTTCAGCATGGACATGAAGCAGCCGGTGAAGATCACACCGATGGGGTTGCTGGCCGCCAGCAGGGCCACCGGGATGCCGTTGAAGCCGGTGGCGGGCAGGGACTGATAGGTCTGCCAGTAGAACTCCGTGTTGCCCGCCAGCCAGTACAGCGCGGCCCCCGCTCCGGACAGGGCTCCAGCGATGGCCATGGACAGCACGATGTTCCGCTTGTCATTGATGCCGGCGTAGTGGGCGGCGTGGCGGTTGGCGCCGCAGGCTACCAGCTCGTAGCCCAGGGTGGTTTTGGTCATGAGGACATATACCAGCACGGCGATGATCACCGCCACGCCGATGCCCCAGTTCACCTGGGAGCCGGGGAACAGGGCGTCCAGCCCCGCCCGGGCGGTCTCCACCCCGTTGTGGGTGGTCTTGTAGATGTAGTTGGTCTTGCCATACTCCTCCAGATTGCACCAGACGCTGTTCTCAAAGATCCAGGTTACCAGGTTGGCGGCGATCCAGTTGGTCATGATGCAGGCCAGCACCTCGTTGATGTTGAGCAGGGCCTTCACCAGGCCGGGGATGGCTCCCCACAGCGCCCCCGCCAGGACACCCGCCAGGAAGGCCAGCAGCCACACGATGGGGGAGGGCACGGCGGAGGTGGGGATACTCAGCGCGGTGATAAGAGTGGCGGCGGTGCCCATGAGGTACTGCCCCGGGGCGCCGATGTTGAACAGGCCGGTCTTGAAGGCCACTGCCACCGACAGTCCGGTGAGGATCAGCGGCGTGGCCCGGAACAGCATATTGCCCACGTTGGTGGGGTTGAAGCCGAAGGTGAGGCCGCCCGAGGCGTCCCGCCCAGTGCTGAGGATGCCGCCCAGCACCAGCCGCACGCCGTCCCACACGCTGCCGCCGTCCATATTGCCGCTGGTCAGGCCGGTGATGATCACGATGATGCAGCCCACCAGCAGGCCGATGAGGATGGAGATCACGGAGGCCGCCACCGTCTTGACCCCGTCCTTTTTCATCAGATGGCTCCATTTTTCCTTCATGCCGGCCTGCCCCCCTTCTCCTGCGCCCGCTTGGCTCCGGCCATGTAGAGGCCCAGCTCCTGCACGTCGGTCTGCTTGGGATCGAACTCGCCCACGATCTCGCCCTCGTACATCACCAGGATCCGGTCGGACAGGTTCATCACCTCGTCCAGCTCCAGGCTCACCAGCAGCACGGCGCGGCCGCGGTCCCGCTCCGCCACCAGCTGACTGTGTATGTACTCAATGGCGCCCACATCCAGGCCTCGGGTGGGTTGGACGGCCACGATCAGCGGCTTTTCCCGATCCAGCTCCCGGGCGATGATGGCCTTCTGCTGGTTGCCGCCGGACATGGAGCGGGCCGCTGTCACCGGCCCCTGGCCGGAGCGCACGTCGTACTGGGCGATGAGCTGGTTGGCATACTCCCGCACCGCGCCCCGGTTGATAAAGCCCTTAGTCTGGAACCGTTTCTCCTGGTAGCGCTGGAGCACCAGGTTCTGCTCCAGGGTGAAGTCCAGCACCAGCCCGTGCTTGTGCCGGTCCTCGGGAATGTGGCTCATATTCTTGCCACGGTGGCGGATGGAGGCGTGGGAGATGTCCTCCCCGCACAGGGTGACGGTGCCGCCAGAGCTCTTTTCCAGCCCTGTCAGGCCGTAAACCAGCTCGGTCTGGCCGTTGCCGTCGATACCGGCGATGCACAGAATTTCCCCTGCCCGCACGTCGAAGCTCACGTGATCCACCGCGTTGCGCTTGTGGGCCCTGGAGGGTACGCAGAAGTCCCGGAGGGACAGCACCGCCTCTCCCGGCTGGGCGGGCTCCTTGTGTACCTCCAGCTGGACAGAGCGGCCCACCATCATGTCGGACAGGGACTGCTTGTCGGTATCCTTGGTGTCCACAGTGCCGATGTACTTGCCCTTGCGCAGCACTGTCACCCGGTCGGACACCGCCATGATCTCGTTGAGCTTGTGGGAGATGAACAGAATGGACTTGCCCTCCTTGGCGAACTCCTTCATGGTGGCCATCAGCTCGTCGATCTCCTGGGGGGTGAGGACGGCGGTGGGCTCGTCGAAGATGAGGATCTCGTTGTCCCGGTACAGCATTTTCAGGATCTCCACCCGCTGCTGCATCCCCACGGTGATATCCTCTACCTTGGCATCCAGATCCACCTTCAGCCCGTACCGCTCGGACAGGGCCTCCACCTTGGCCCGGGCCTCCTTTTTCTGAAGGAAACCCGCCTTGGTAGTTTCCGCGCCCAGGATGATGTTGTCCAGCACGGTGAACACCTCAATGAGCTTGAAGTGCTGATGCACCATGCCGATGCCCAAGGCTGTGGCGTCGTTGGGGTCGCTGATCTGCACGACCTGGCCGTTTTTCTTGATGACGCCCTTCTCCGGCTGGTACAGGCCGAACAGCACGCTCATCAGCGTGGATTTGCCCGCGCCGTTCTCCCCCAGCAGGGCGTGGATCTCCCCCCGCCGCAGCTGGAGCGTGATGTCGTCGTTGGCGATGATACCGGGGAATTCCTTGGTGATATGCAGCATTTCAATGACGTTTTCCGAATCCATGGCTCTCCTCCCGCCTCCTTTTCTTCCGTTGAATGTTCCGGCCCACGCTTTGCGGCAGGCGTCAGCCGGAGCTTGACAATCTCTTTACACATTATACAGCATATCCGGGGAAATGACAAGGTTTTTATGGGTAAGCTCCCATGGATTGGACAAACGCCTCTTAATTTACCGGGGAAATTGTCCGATTGTATAGACAAGCTTTCCTCTGCCCGGGCAGGGGCGGGGAGGCGGAGGCGGCCGTGGAGCGTCCGGCGGGACGTCGGGGCCGGGAAAGGGAAGGTGTCCGACAATGATCAAGAATGTGGTATTTGACATGGGCGGCGTGCTGATTGACTTTGACGCCCAGCGTTACATCACCCGGTTTGTCCCCGATCCGGCGGACTATGAGCCCATACGCCGGGAGCTGTTCCGCTCGCTGGAGTGGGTGTGGACAGATCGTGGCATCATCACCGACGAGGAGATGGCGGAGGCGGTGTGCGCCCGCCTGCCGGAGCGGCTCCATCCGGTGGTATGGGACATCGTGGACAACTGGCACCGGGACATTCCACCTTTGGACGGGGTATATGAGCTGGTAAAGGAGCTGAAGGGCAAGGGCTACCGCATCTACCTGCTGTCCAACACCTGCACCCGGTTCCATAGCTTCCGGAAGAACATCCCCGCCCTGAAGTTCTTCGACGGGGAGTTCGTGTCCTGCGACGCCCATCTGGTGAAGCCGGAGCCGGGGATCTACCTGCGGTTCCTGGAGCAGTTCCGTCTCCGCCCCGAGGAGTGCGTCTTTATTGACGACGACCCCCGCAATATCGAGGCCGCCGTCCGCTGCGGTATGGGCGGGGTAATCTTCCACGGCGACACTGGGCACCTGCGCCGCAAGCTTTCGGAGCTGGGCGTGGACGCCGCCTGCTGAACCTGAGAACAAGAAAGCCCCCGGACAAGTCGCCCGGGGGCTTTGTGATGCCATCTTACAAGGAATCTAACTTTACAGCAGGAGCACGTCGCCCTCCCGGCCGATCTGGGTGAGGACGCCGTTTTCGATGCGGTACGCCTCCCCCCGCAGCTCCTCCCGGCCGTCCTTGCCCAGGAGAAAGCTGCCGTCCACCAGGGCGTAGATCTTCCGTCCCATGCTGTCGGGCAGCAGGCTGGTCTCCAGGGTGGGCAGCCCGTCCACCACTTCGTACCGGGTTTCCTGAAAGTGGGGGAAGATCATAACCCTCGTCAGGCCCAGACCGGGGTAGAACCGCTGGTAGTTGGGGTCGATGGCCTCTCCCTCCTCCTCGGGCGGAGCGTAAACCAGCTCCTCGCAGTTCATGGTGCCCGCGCTGATGCCCACCACCACGCCGTCATAGCCCGTCAGCCGCTCCCGCAGGCCGATATCGTGGAAAAACCGATTCTGGGTGGGGACGTGGCCACCCGACAGAATAAGCAGATCCGCCCCCGCCACCAAATCCGCGCACTGTCCCGCATTCCTCCTGTCCAGCACCTGATAGTGGTCGAACCGGAACCCCGTCAGCTCGAAGCCGGTACGGATGGATCCGGCGAACCGCTCGGTTCTGTCCGCGTCGTCCGGGGAGGAGGCGACGAACACCGCCCTGCACGGATCGGGCAGCGCCTTTCGCAGCTCGTCCACAAAGCCGTTGGCCGGGTTCAGCGCCGGGGAGTCGAGCAGGCAGGAGCTGCTGGTGAGGAAATAAATCATTTTGTATTCTCCTAACAAGTTTCGTTGCCGACGATAAACTTACAGATAACAACTGCGTTGGAAACGAGTTTCAAGTTCTTTTTGGTTACTTTTTCTTTCAAGAAAAAGTAACCCGTTCCCGGATGGCCCGGAGAAACTCCAGCCCCGTCACCTTGCGGGCGGGGGCCTCCCCCTCCCACAGGCCCACTAGATCGCCGGTCATGACGCCGCTCTCGATGGTGCCGATGGACGCTTTCTCCAGCTTTTTGGCAAAGGCGGTCAGCTCCGGAAGATCGTCCAGCTCGCCCCGCTTGGCCAGCGCCCCCGTCCAGGCGAACAGGGTGGCCATGGGGTTGGTGGACACCTGCTCCCCCTTCAAGTGGCGGTAGTAGTGCTGGGTGACAGTGCCGTGGGCGGCCTCGTACTCGTAATTGCCGTCGGGGGACACCAGCACTGAGGTCATCATGGCCAGCGAGCCGAAGGCGGTGGACACCATGTCGCTCATTACGTCGCCGTCGTAGTTCTTGCAGGCCCAGATAAAGCCCCCTTTGGAGCGGATCACCCGGGCCACCGCATCGTCGATGAGGGTGTAGAAGTAGGTGATCCCCGCCTGCTCAAATTTGGCCTTGTACTCCGCCGCGTAGATCTCCGCGAAGATATCCTTGAAGGTGTGGTCGTACTTCTTGGAAATGGTGTCCTTGGTGGAGAACCACAGATCCTGCCTGGTATCCAGCGCAAACTGGAAGCAGGAGCGGGCGAAGGACGCGATGGACGCCTCTACGTTGAACTGCCCCTGGAGCACGCCGGGGCCGTCGAATCGGTGGATAGGCTCCCGGGTCACCGTGCCGTCGGCGGCGGTAAACACCAGCTCCGCCGTGCCCGGGCCGGGCACCTTGAGCTCCGCCGCCTTGTATACGTCGCCGAAGGCGTGGCGGGCGATGGTGATGGGGGCCTGCCAGTTCTTCACCACCGGGTTGAGCCCGTGGATCATGATGGGGGCCCGGAACACGGTGCCGTCTAAAATGGCCCGGATGGTGCCGTTGGGGGATTTCCACATCTGGGACAGCTTGTACTCCTCCACCCGCTGGGCATTGGGAGTGATGGTGGCGCACTTGACGGCCACGCCGTACTTCTTGTTGGCCTGGGCGGCGTCAACCGTCACCTGATCATGGGTGCGCTCCCGCTCCGGCAGGCCCAGGTCGTAGTATTCTGTTTTCAGGTCGATGTAGGGCTCCAGAAGTTCCTCCTTGATCTGCCGCCAGAGGATGCGGGTCATCTCGTCCCCATCCATCTCCACCAGGGGGGTTTTCATTTGCAGCTTGTCCATGGATCATCTCTCCTTTGCGATATGAAGGGGCGGGGGCGGAAGGCCGCCCCCACCGCTTGAGGGGTATAGATACTCAGTCCCAGGGGTCGTCCTTGGGGGACTGGGGGGGCTTGGGCGCGCCGCCGTCCCGGGGGCCGGGGCCGATGCCCGTGCCCGAGCTCTGCCCAGGGTTGGGGTTCCAGGTATAGGTGGTGTTCTGCCGGGGCTGGACGGGCTGGTCCCAGCCGCCGTCCCCGCCGCCGGGAGTGGGCCTGGTGCTGTCAATACCCTGTGTCCAATCGTAGAACAGGGCCTCTGCCCCGGTGACGTAGGGGGTGAGCCACAGGTTGAAGATGCCGATGATGATGGCGGCCAGCACAACCAGGCCGATGATGCCCAGCGAGACGCCGGCCATGAGATAAAGGGGATTGTCAAGGCCGCTGGCGGCTAATCCCGCTCCCATAGTGGCGGCGCCAATCATGGCAAACAGGAGGACAATGCCGACCTCCAGCAGATACCAGCCGAGGAAGGACAGCTTCAGCGTGAACAGCCGCCCGTAATTGCCCTGCATGAGCCGCTTGCTCTCCCGGATGGCGTCCATGCCGGTGATCCCCTGGTCGGCGACAAGAAAGTCCACCAGGGCGTATCGCAGGGTGACCCAGATGAGACCGGCGAGAAACGCGAAGTAGGCAGCCAGCGCGATCAGCACAAACAGGGCTACGTACTCGACAAAAAGCAGGGCG
The DNA here is from genome assembly GCA_910584285.1 of uncultured Oscillospiraceae bacterium. GTDB lineage: Bacteria > Bacillota > Clostridia > Oscillospirales > Oscillospiraceae > Enterenecus. Next base: position 28,758 of record CAJTYK010000009.1, on the reverse strand, counting down.
GCCACAATTAAAATGACGGCAAATCCCACGCCCAGCAGCAGCCCCCACAGGAAGCAGAATACCGAAACCAGCAGCTGGGTGATCAGCACCGGGCCTGCCTGGGGGAAGGCACGGAACAGCGCCCCGGTCTGAGGCTGCCGCCCCCGCACCATATCCAGGCAAAAGCCGCTGTAGCCCACCCGCATCAGCCCCTGCCACAGGGCCACCAGCAGGGTGGACAGCCCTCCGCCCACCAGTAGGGCGAAGATCAGCCGCTGGGGACCGTAGGACATCAGCACGTACTGGACGGCGGTGTCCATGTCTCCATACTCCAGGAGTGCCTGGGCGTACAGATTGCTTAGGCCTGTGCTGCCGGTGACCAGTCCCAGGATCTGGCTGATGATCTGGCCGCCGACGCCGGCGAGGGCGCCAAACACAAAGGTGACGAACATGGGGTGGGGGCGCTGGCCCCGCATGGCCTGCCGCGCTGCCTCCTTTAGCCGTGTGCGGTTGTACTCCAACATAGGACAATTCCTCCTTCTCCGCGCCGTGTGCCGCTTTCCGAGGGCGGTGGAGCGCTTGCAGCAAATATTGTACCTGATTTCCGGGGAAATTGCAACAAAAAACCGGCCGGACCCATACGCCGAATCTGCGCGGGAGAGGGCGGAAGGCTGGACTTGCCCCGGCGGGCGTCCTGTATTATAATCAAGGCACCGTGAAAGAAGGGGCCGGGCGTTGAGCGGCCCTATCATGAAAGTGCCCCGACCCATGAGCGTGGGCCGGGGCGGAAGGGAGACAGTACAGATGGAATTGGAGGAAATCCGCGCTCTGCGGAGGGCGCTGCACAACTGCCCGGAGCAGTCGGGTCAGGAGAAGCGCACCCGGGCCATGCTCATGGATTTTTTGCGCACACGGACGGATCTGGAGCTCCACCCCTGCGGGGCGGGCTTCTACGCCGACCGCCGGGAGCCGGAGGGGACAAAGCCTCCCATAGCCCTCCGGGCGGACTACGACGCGCTGGCCCTACCCGGGGGAGGGGCGGCCCACCTGTGCGGCCACGACGGCCACGCCGCCGCCCTGTGCGGCACGATCCTGTCCTTGAAGGCGGAGCGGCTGGATCGGGACGTGTTCTTTCTGTTCCAGCCCGCCGAGGAGACGGGGGCCGGAGCCCCAGGCTGCCTGGAGCTGTTTGAACGGGAACAGGTGGCCCGGATTTACGGGGCCCACAACCTGCCGGGATACCCCCTGGGGCAGGTGTTCACCCGGCCTGGAACCTTCGCCTGCGCCTCCCGGGGGGTGACGCTGGCCTTTCAGGGACGGCCCACCCACGCCGCCTACCCGGAGCACGGCCTGTCCCCGGCCACGGCGGTGGGGCGGCTGCTGTGTGCCCTGCCCCAGCTGGCCCGGGCGGAGCGGTATGGCGGCATGACCCTGTGCACCGTGGTGGGGGCGGAGCTGGGCGAGCGGGCCTTCGGCACCGCCGCCGCCCGGGGGGAGGTGTGGCTCACCCTGCGGGCCGAGGAGGACGGGGATCTGGAGCGGCTGTTCGCGGATATTCTCGGGCTGGCCCGGGAGCTGGCGGAGGAGTACGGCCTGGGTTTTGCCCACGAGGTACAGGATGTATTTCCCGCCACGGTGAACGACCCGGACTGCGCCCGGCTGGTGCTGGATCGGTGCGGCGGCAGGGAGCTGCCTGCCCCCATGCGGTGGAGCGAGGACTTCGGCCACTACCTGCGCCGCTGCCCCGGGGCCTTTTTCGGCATCGGGGCGGGGGAGGGGTGCCCTCCCCTCCACACAAAGGATTATCAGTACCCGGACGAGCTGCTGGAGCCCGCCATCAGGGCCTACCGGCAGATCCTGCTGGGATAAAAACTGCCCTACTGCCGGGGTTGTTCCAGCGGAGCGCCCGTCTGCCGGTCGGAATCCTGCCAGCCGGGAAACGCTGGCCCGCCGCCGGCTTCCTGCCCTGGGGCGGTTCCTGGGCCACCCTGTTCCATGGCGCCCATATCGGACAGATTGAGATCTGAAGCGTCCACCAGGGCGCCGCCGTCCGCGTCCTGGCCCGCGGTGGTAGAGGGGATGGAGCCCGCCAGCTGGCCGGATACGCTCTCAGCGCGGAGGGCGCAGAAAGCCTTTAGCGCCGCCGCCCCCGCTTGGAATTCCTCAGTGGTGCAGAACCTGGTGGGATCCCGTTCCACATAGAGGGCGATGAGGGCCTGGGTCTGTTTAATCAGCGCGGCGGGGTTAACGGAAGCTATGAATTCCGCAAAATATTGGTGATACAGGGCGGTATATTCTTCGCTGGAGAAGATCCAGTCCGCCATGGGCCGGTCGCCGTCCCCGGTGACGGACAGGGGAGAGTCGATGGGGTCGTTTACCGCCCCGGACGCGTCATTTCCCTGGAAGGTGCCAAAGGCCAGATTGTAGTCCCAGGGGATCAGGGACAGCCGCCCGTCCTGCTCGTAGAGATAGTAGTTGTGCACCATGGAGCCGGTGTAGCTGTCCCCGTTTACGACATAGTTGTGGACGACAAAATAGCGCAGCACCTGGTCGATGTCCACCACCTCCGACACGTCCCCGCCCTCACTCAGAGCCTTCAGCGACTGGATCAGGCGGGCCTTATCGCCGTCGGTGACGCTGGTTTTCGCGCTGTCAAAGAGGTTGGGGTAGCTGTCCGGGTCGTCGTCGATGTACTTCAGCTTCACGTCGTCGGAGCCCATGCCGCCGCCCAGGCCGCCGGGGAAGCTGCCGGAGGGCTGGAAGCCGTCCGGTGCACCAGTCCAGTTGCCGGGGAAAGTACCGGAGGGGTGGGAGCCGTCCTGCACGCCGCCGCCGGGATTAGACGGGGGATCAAGGCCCTCGGCAGGAGTGACAGAGGTCTGGGCGTCAATCCCGTTGGGAGGCTCAAGGCTTCCGGGGTCATTCCCGCCCGGGGATCCGGCAGGCTTGGGGCGGCTGGACGGTTCACCCTGTTTATCCGGCTGGAAGCGCTCCGGATCAAAGTCCTCCATGTCGAAGTCCCGGCCGTTGCCCCGGCCCCCGCCGAAGTCCATGCTGTCCGGCTTGTAGAGCGCCCCGGTGTCCTGTCCGTAATTGCGCCGGAGGAAAGCGTCCTCCACCCCCTCCACCGCCAGATACAGCCCCCAGTCCTCACCGTTGACGGTGATCCAGACGTAGCTGCACAGGGGGGCGGCCACCCCGAATTGGCCCATCAACTGGTAGGTGAGGTAGTCCTTCATCATGGTGTTATCCTGAATGAGGTTGTTCAGGCACAGCTTATCCAGGCCGTAGAAGCTCTTGCCCGCCTCATAGTGGTCGAATTCCAGCTTGAAGCTGTACCGGTCGCTGCCCAACCGGGACACGGTGGACAGGGAGGTGTTCCCCTTGGCCCGGATGCCCACGTTCTTATAGGCCTCGTTGTCGATCACGACGGCACAAGGGACGTATTCCTCGTCCTCGCAGCCGTCCAGGAAGCCCTCCCAGTCGTCCATCACGATGTCGATGGTGTGGACGCGGGAGGTGTCGAACAGCTTCGCCTCGTAGCCCAGAGCCTGGGCGGCGGGCTGTATGCCCAGCGCCTCGCCGTTCAGGAACAGCAGGGTCAGCAGCAGGGACAGTGCGGCGGCCAGGGCGCAGATCCGGTCGATGTACTTGTGGGCTGCCATGGCCTCACCCCAGATAGTCGCCGTTGTAGCTCACCAGCACGGCGCTGTGCACGCCCTCCAGCCCTCCCAGGGCGTTGACAAAGCTGGTATCCCCGTCCCGGAGGCGGATCTCCAGGTTCAGCTCCACCAGCCCCTCCCGGACGGTCTTACTCTTGATGGCGCACCGCCGGGTGTTGTGCTCCAGCAGCGCCATGGCCCGGGCCTCCGCCCCTTCGTCCTCACACTGGAGCACCACGATATAGGGGTTCACATGGGATTTCTTGTTGACGAACACCAGCAGGATCAGGCCGATGATCAGGCTGCCGAACACGGCCAGGGGAATCATCCCCGCCGCCAGCACGATGCCCACGGCGATGGCCCAGAACAAAAAGGCCAGATCCAGCGGTTCTTTCACGGCGGTGCGGAAGCGGACGATGGACAGCGCGCCCACCATGCCCAGGGACAGCACCACGTTGCTGGTGACGGCCAGAATCACCATGGTGGTGATCATGGTCAGCGCCACCAGGGTCACGCCGAAGCTGGACGAGTACATCACGCCGGCGAAGGTTTTCTTGTACACCAGCAGGATAAACAGCCCGATGCCAAAGGCCAGGGCCAGTGCTAAAACCATGTCCAGCAGGTTGACGCTGGACACGTTTTCCAGGAAGCTGGATTTGAAAATATCTTGGAATGTCATGGTAGTCCTCCTTGTGATCAGGCCGCGGCGTCAGCCGTAGACGCGGCAGGCGGCGTATTTGGAAAAAGCCCCGGCCCGCCGCCCGTTCAGGCGCACCGCGTCCCGGATGATGTCGGGGAGAAAGGCGTCCCACTTCACCTCTAAAATGGTGACGGGATCCCCCGCCGGGATGGTGGTGCAGTCCGGGTTGAGAAAGTCGGTGGAGCCCAGCCCCGTGCGGATATCGTAGTCCAGCGTCACCCGCACATTTCCCGGGGGAAAGACGAAGGGGCGGCGGGTGTAATCCACGATGGTCTTGGGGGCCAGTCCCTGGGCGATCATCTTGAGGTACAGCTCCCGCACCAGGGGCCGCCCGCTGTCCGCCATCCAGTCCAGGTCGCCGTCCACGATGGCCTGGGCCTCCGCCGGGGTGAGCTCCGCCGTCTCCTTGGTGCCCAGGCCGCCCCACTTGCTCTTTTTCTCCAGGTGGATCAGGGAGGCATCCAGATTGTAGTAGCGGATGCGGAACTTTTCCCGGCGGCTTACCCCGTCCAGCTTTTCCCGCAGGGCCCGATCCGCCGGGGTGTCGAAGTACAGGCTGCGGATCTGGTACAGCCCGCCCGGGGCGTGGGGATCGGGGCGGCACACCGCGCCCAGCCGCGCCTGGAGCGCCAGCCGGTCGGAGAAGCTGATCTCGTGCTTCCACTCGTGCCGGTATTGGGCCATGTCATCACGTCCTTTTCTGTTGAACTGTCCTGACTATAGCACGGAAAGCTGAACCTGCGCTGAAAATCCGGGGCGGAGCGTGTAAAGGAACTGTGAACAGAGAAAATTTCAGCTTCGTTTCAGGTTTGGGTGGTAGTATGAGAAAGGGGAGGGGAAGCAGTGTATGAAAATCCTGATGATTGAGGATGATAAGCCGCTGGCGGAGTCGGTGGCGGCGCTGCTGGAGCAGCGGGGGTTTGAGGTGGAACGGGTCTACGACGGGGTGAGCGGCGCGGAGTACGCCCGGCTGGGTGTCTACGACCTGCTGATTCTGGACGTGCTGATGCCGGGGATGGACGGCTATCAGGTGGCCCGGCAGGTGCGGGCCGCCCGGTGCGCCACCCCCATCCTGATGCTCACCGCCCGGGGCGGGGTGGAGGATCGGATCGAGGGCCTCAACGCCGGGGCGGATTACTACCTCACCAAGCCCTTCGACAGCCGGGAGCTGCTGGCCTGCGTCAACGCCCTGCTCCGGCGGCAGGGCGGGCAGGTGGACGAGTTGGTGCTGGGCAACACGGCGCTGGAGCTGGACTCCTGCACCCTGGTTTGCGGGGAGCGGGGGGTGCGGCTGTCCGCCCGGGAGTTCGACGTGATGCGGTTTCTGCTTCAGGCAGGGGACAGAATCTCCCCCAAGGAGGCCATTCTGGCCAAGGTGTGGGGGTATGACTCCAACGCGGTGGAGAACCATGTGGAGGTGTATGTGGGCTTTTTGAGGAAGAAGCTGGCCAGCATCGGCTCCAATGTGCGGATCGAGGCGGTGCGGCGGCTGGGCTACCGTTTGGAGATAGAAAATTTTTCAGAAATGATTTGACAATTCCCGCGCTCTTTAGTATAATAGCACTCGTGCCATTATGCGAGGTGGATCATGAAGCTGAATTTGGAGCGGCTGGCCCGGGAACCGGGCGCGGCCCTGCCCTTTGACTACGTGCTGGATCTGTCCCAGGTGGAGTGGAACGGCGGGCGGCCTTTCGCCGACGGCGTCCGCGTCACGGGGAAGGTGCGCAACAGGGCGGGTGCCCTGGTGCTCAACGCAAAGCTGAGTACGGAGCTGTCCCTGGTGTGCGACCGGTGCGCCCAGCCCTTCCGGCGGGAGAAAACGGTGGAGTACGAGACCCTGCTGGCCTTCGAGCTGGCCAACGGGGAGAGCGACGACATCGTGCTGCTGGACAGGGACGGGGAGCTGGATCTGGACGGGCTGATGACGGAGGTCTTTCTCCTCGAGATGGACACGAAGAACCTGTGCTCTGAGGATTGCAGGGGGCTGTGCCCCGGCTGCGGTGCGGATCTGAACCGCGAGCCCTGCCGGTGCAAGAAGGAGATCGACCCCCGGCTGGCCAAGCTGGCCCAGCTCCTGGAGCGTCAGGAGGATCAGGCGTAAGTATGCTGTATGTCCTTTGGGCATTGAGCGATAAGGAGGTGTCAAAATGGCCGTCCCGAAAAGTAAGGTATCCAAGCAGCGCCGGAATAAGCGCCGCAGCTCCGTGTGGAAGCTGGAGACCCCCGGTATCAACACCTGCCCCAAGTGTGGTACCGTGACCCTGCCCCACCGCGTCTGCAAGAACTGCATGAGCTACAATGGCCGCGAGGTTACCGCCTCCGCCGAGAAGTGACGCCTGCGAGGATGAAAAAAAGCTGCCGCTGCCGCGGCGGCTTTTTTGCTGTCCTGACAAAACAGCGCCCCGCCTGGTTTGATCCGGGCGGGGCGTTTGCTTATTGGCCTGCGTAGGTGAACAGTTCGCAGCTTCCGGGGACGGTCTCAAATTCGGCCCGCTCGCGGTCGAAATGGATTGTCCAGCGCAGGAACCAGGGCCACATCAGCGGGGCGCTCACTACATCGCTGCCGATGAAGGCCTGGAGGGGGAATTCGATCTCCATGGTGCCGTCGTCGTTGAACCAGTAGCTGACGATCTCACCGGTGACTGCCAGGCGGATGCCCTCCTCGTCGATCCGGCGGTACATCTCCTCGCCGCCGTCAATGGTCAGCTCCGCCCTCTGGCCCTCATAGGTGCAGGTGATGGCTTGGGTTTGGCTGTCATAGCGGTAGGAGCAGTTGATGTTGAAGTCATGCACCAGCGGCTTCCAGTCATGGACGTGATCCATCGTGGAGGAGGAGGCGTCCAGATCGTACACCACCAGTTCGCTCAGGGAGGTGCCGGTGCCGCTGCCTACGTTGCTGATGACCGCCAGGAGGCCGTAGCCATCGGGATCGCCGTCCAGCTTTTTCAGCTCCGGCGGGATGGCCCGTCCGGTGTGGGCGGTGTGGTTGAACACCTTGTAGAAGTTTCCGTCCCAGCGGATCAGCGTCTCCTCGCCGCGATTGCGGGAGTACACCCAAATCATGTCATCGGGCAGCTCCGCCACCTTGTACCACTGGTTGGGGTCGTCCGGGATGCCGTTCATAAGGTCAACCACGGGGGCGTTCAGCGGGGCGGCGGTGTAGATGCTATAGGGATCTGCCGATTCCTCCCCAGTCCCCATGGACAGCCGATCCGGCTCCTCCAAAACCCACTTTGCCCCGTCGTAGCGGAGGGTGAAGGCGGCGGTGCCCACAGTGCGGCCCTTCATATAGTGCTCGTCCGGCACCGCGGTATCCGGCTCAACCACCCGAATCAGATCCTTCATGGTCTCGTCCGCCGGACAGAACAGCAGCTCAAAGAGGAAGGAATTGTCCTCCGGGTTGAGGGAGATCTGGCGGAAGTCGTTGGCGTAGGCGTAGGTGTAGCCGTCCCGGATGTGCTCATAGCCGTCAAAGAAGTTTATGGGCAGGGTGGTACTGCCGGTGACATAGTGGCGGTAGTAATCCGCGCTGTCCGGGTCGCCCTCGGTGTGGGCGTAGGTGACGGAGAACTCCCGAGTATCCTCATTATAGGCCGCCACGTTGTTTTGGTTAAAGCGGAGCAGGAGATCATCCTGGGTGTCAAACGAGTCGGCATAGGTGACCTGGCCGTTGTTCCATTCATACACATCGTAAGTTCCGAAGTAGTTCAGGTGCGACCGGATCACCAGCTCGTTCTGCCCATCGCCGTCAAAGTCTTGGACAAACAGATAGGGGAGCATCTCGGCGGTGATGGTGGGCATCAACTGGCAGACGGTGCCGTTCCACTCCAGCCAGGGGTGATCGTACTCCCCCGTCCACAGCTTGGCCGTGCCGGCGCTGTCGGGGCCGGTACCCGCCAGCAGCTCGGCGCCGGCGGGGAGATAGGGCCGGAGCTGGCCGCTGTCGTAGGTGTACCATGCCAGACTGGGCTTCAGGTTCTGCCAGCCTTTCGCCGCGCTGTGCTCCTCCTTGGTGGCCCTTCTGCCGTCCACGAAGTAGAGCTGGTCGATTTCGCTTGCGCCGGGCTTGTGGTAGGTGGTTTCGTGGAGGATTATCTGATCCGGCCCAAAGGTCAGGGTGGCGCATCCGTTCCAGGGCGCGCCGTTGCTCCAACTGAAGGTGCCGTCCGACTTCACGCTCCCGAAGGTGCGGTAGCCGGGGTTATAGCCGTAGATCTCGTCCCCCTGGCGGCGGAGGATCACGTAGCCCACCACGCTGTACAGGTACTCGTCCTCGCCCTCGGGCCAGATCACCATCTCGTTGATGCCGTCCCGATCCAGGTCGATGACGGCCACCCTGCCCGCCTCCACCACGGCGTCGGGGTACTGGTCGTCCCCGTAGTAGAAGGTTCTCAGGTCGTGGATGCCGTAGGGTCGGCCGTCGCCCTCGCTGTGCTGGAAGTAGGCGGAGATAAACTGCCGCTCCCCGTCCAGCACCTCCTTCATCCACGGATCCAGCAGGGCATCCGCAAGGCTGGCCTCCGGGGGCTGGGAGGCGGAGGCGGTGGGGCTGGGGTCGGGGCTGTCCTCCGGAGGCTCCGCCGCCACCGGGTCGGTGAGCAGGCACACCGCCGCCATCACCGCCGCGATCACGCTCACCACAATGACCCACAGGGCGGGGCGGCGGTAGCCCAGCACGTTTTTGATCCGCCCCTTGGCGTCCCCCTCGTCAAAGGCCAGGGGGGAGGGAGCGGGTAGCCGCCGCCCGGTGGCCAGGGCCAGCAGGGTGGTGGAGTAATCGGCCTTGACCTGGCTGCCCAGATGGCGGATGACGGCCTCGTCGCAGGCGGCCTCGATGTCCCGGCTCATGAGGAGGTAGGCCGCCCACACCAGGGGGTTGAACCAGTGGAGGGCCAGGGCGGCCCAGCACACCGGCTTGACGATGTGATCCAGGCGGCGCAGGTGGGCCCGCTCATGGCAGAGGATGAACTGCCGGGGCCGGCCCGTCAGCCCCGCCGGGAGGTAGATTCGGGGCCGCAGCATCCCCAGGATGAAGGGGGAGTCCACCGCCGGGTGCTCCCAGGCCCCGTCCGGGGCCCGGATGGCGTCAAACAGGCGGCGGCGCAGCCGCAGGTAGGAGATCAGGCCGCAGCCGGCCATGGTTACCGCGCCCGCCAGCCACACCCCGGCCAGGACGGCCTGCCAGGGGAAGGGGGCGGGGGCCTCGGGCTGGGGTACGGCGGGGCCAACACCCTCGGGCGGGGTGAGGCTGGGTTCGCCGGGGTTGGGATTGCTGATCACGGGGTTGGCCGCGGTTCCCGGGTTCTGCCCCTGGGCCGGGTTCTGGACGGGGGCGGTGGGGGTGGCGGGGTTCGCGGGGGTCTGCCCGCCCGCCTCCTGCCGGGGGAGGTGAAGCTGTTCCTGCACCGGCCGGGCCTCCGGGACGATGGACAGGGGGCTTTCCAGCGACACGGGGATCAGCAGCCGGGCGAACACCACCAGCCACAGCAGGCACAGAACCTGCCGGGGGGCCCGCTTTTTCAGCACCAGCCGCAGCACAATTAAGATCGCGGCGGCATAGGCGGCGGTGAGGCTCATCTCCCACAGGGGGGAGAGGGATCGGAACAGGGTGTTCAAAAAGTCAAGCATGATGATTCCCCTCCCGGTACTGATCGATGATAGCCTTCAGCGCGTCGGCCTCGTCGTCGGAAATGGTTTTCCCGCCCATGAAGTGGGCCAGGAAGGAGGGCAGCGAGCCCTCAAAGGTGCGCTCCACCACCGCGCGGCTCTCCTCCCGGAGGATCTCCTCCTGGGGGATGACAGCGGTAACCACCGCGTTCTCGTTGCGGAGCACCCCCCGCTCCACCAGCTTTTTCAGCACGGTGTAGGTGGTGGACTTCTTCCAGCCCAGCTCCTGCTGGGACAGCTCCACCAGCTTTCCGGAGGGGAGGGGTTCGTGCTCCCAGACGATCCGGGCGAAGCGGTACTCGCCCTCGGCTAATCGCAAATGCTCCATAAGACAGGCCTCCTTGGTCTATAGCTATCGACCTATTTGCAGTCTATCACGATAGACCAGCCCTGTCAACCCCTTTTTCCAAAGTTCCACAAAAATTTGGAAGCCCTTGACAAAATGATCCTACAGGTGTAGGATAAAGACAGCGAACTACAACTGTAGGAGGGATTGCCATGACAAGGCTGTCAGACAAGGAGTGGACGGTGCTGGGGGCGCTGTGGGAGAGCGGCGGGGACACCCTGAACGGGTTGACCCAGGCCCTGCGGGGCGAGACGGGCTGGAGCCGCAACACGGTGTTGACTTACCTCACCCGGATGGAGGCCAAGGGGCTGGTGGCCATCGACCGGGAGGAGAGCCCCCGGCGCTACCGGGCGGCCCTGGGCCGGGAGGACTGCCGGGCCCAGGCCCGGGACAGCTTCCTGCGGCAGGTGTACCAGGGCTCCACGGGGGACTTGGTGGCGGCCTTTCTGCGGGAAAAGCCCATCAGCGGGGAGGAGCGGGAGGCCCTGCGCCGCCTTCTGGACGAGATGGAGGTGTAGTTCCTTTTTCTTGAAAGAAAAAGGAACCAAAAAGAACTTGAATTCGCTGACAGCCGGGGCAGGAACCTGGAAGGTATCTGCCCGACAACGGCAGTTTGTATTTTATGAGGTATGGTATTATGACGGATTTGTGGTCTTTTCTGTTACAGACCTTGACGGCCTCCGGGGTGGCGGCGCTGCTGCTGGCGGTCAAGGCTATGTTTCGGGACAAGCTGTCCCCCCGGTGGCAGTTCGGGATCTGGGGGGTGCTGGCGCTGGTGCTGCTCCTCCCGGCGGGATGGGGCGGGCGGTATGTGCTGGTGAACTGGCCCATGTGGGTGGAGGCGCTGAAGTCCGCCCTCACCGGCCAGTTTGGGACGCTCACCCGGGTCATCGCCCCGGTTCCTCTGCCGCGGCTGGCGCCGCCCCGGACGGCGGCGGACTGGCTGTACCTGCTCTACCTGGCGGGGGCCGCGGCTCTGCTGGCGCGGTATCTGATCTCCTATGCCCGTTTGCGGCGGGCGTTGAGGCGGGGGCGGCCCGGTCAGAATGAACGGGTTAGGGCGGTGGCGGAACGGTACGGTCTGCCCGCCTGCCCCGCGGTGGAGGTGGACGGCCTGCCTACGGCCTTTGTCTGCGGGGTGCTCCGGCCGGTGCTGGCCCTGCCCAACCTGGCGGAGACGGACGAAAAGGTGATCCTCCACGAACTGCTCCACCTCAAATACAAGGATGTGCTGTGGGGGTGGCTCATCGCGCTGCTGCGGTGCCTCCACTGGTGTAATCCTCTGCTGTGGCTGTGCGCCGACCGGGTGGGGAACGATTTGGAGGCCCTGTGCGACCAGAGGGTGCTGGAGCGGCTGGAGGGGGAGGATCGCCGGGACTACGGCCGGATCCTGCTGTCCATGGCGGATGAGAAGTACGCCCGGGCCCCGGGCACCTCCTCCGCCGCCAACGGGGGCAAAAACATCGCCCGACGGATCCAGGCCATCGCCCGGTTCAAGCGCTACCCGGCGGGGATGGCGCTGGCGTCGGTGTGCGTGGCGCTGGTGTTGGCGTTCCCGCTGGTGCTGGGGGCGCGGGCGGAGGGCGTCGGCGAATGGGGCGTCCAGAACACAACGGTGGTGATGGCCTCCGCCAAGACCACGTACTGCACCACTTACGCCGGGGCCTTTGACGCCTACGCCAAGGCCCTGCTCACGGGGGATATCTCCTACCGGGCCATGTGCGCGCCGCTGTCCGAGCAGAACGAGCTGGCGCAGGCGGCCGGGGGATACCAGCACCAGCGGGATACCCGCTGGCTGTGGAACCAGGCGGGGGACGTAAGAAGCTGCCCCAGCACCCAGGAGGGCTACCGGATTTATAACCTGACGCCCACGGGAGATGGCGGCTGGGAGGGTCTGCTGGTGCTGCCGCTGGAGTATCTCCCGAATGATGACGTGGAGTGGGTCGGGTGGGACAATACCACATATTCCCGCTGGCTGGCGGTGCAGACGCTCCGGGCGGAGCGGGAGGGGGAGCGCTGGGTGGTGATTCCCCAGGAGAAGCTCCGCGCGGTGCCGGGGGATCAGCGGAGGGAGGGTAACCTGGGCCTGCCCAGCAGGGTATACGAGGCGCAATATGGCGACTGGCTGGTGCGGGCCCAGTGGCAGACCGCCGCCGCTGTCAACAGTCAGGCCCGAAATTCCCCTGGCTTTTGGTATACAACCTCGTTCGACCTGATTCCCAAGCCCCATGCCCAGTTTGATGAGGGCTATGCTGACCACCAGTTCTGGGCCATCTACACCGGCGCTCCGGACAAAAAGAGCAGCTATACCAGCGTCGGCTTTTCGGTCAAGTCCATCTATAAGGAGGGGTATCAGGAACCGGAGTCCATCGACGTTGGCCTCAACGGCGGAAGCAATATCCGGTGGGACACCTACGGTGACCGTATCCTGGAGGGCGACTGGGAGGATATGGTGTCCCTCTCCGGCAGCAGCATAGACTGGAGCGCGGACGGGGCATACCTGGCCCCCGAGGCCTACCAGGTATTCTTCTATCTCAACGGTATATTGGAGGCGGAGCTGACCCTCCTGCCTGTGGAAGGGGGCGAGTGGATTGAGCCCTGAGCGTGAAACCCTGTATACCGGCCTGTCCCACGCCGCCTGGGGGTATTTCTTCCTGAATTTTGACGTGAATTTCGGTACGGTAAGCGTCATACCCCGGTTTGTGGGCTTCCTGCTCCTGCTGTCCGCCATCGGGAAGCTGTCCGGGGAGCGGCGGGATCTGGCCCTGCTGCGGCCCTTGGGCTGGCTGCTGGCGGGGTGGAGCGGGCTGGACTGGCTGCTGTCCTGGGGCGGCGGCGGTGTGGGCGGGCATATTCTGTTCCTGGATCTGCTGGTGTCGGCGGCGCGGCTGTACTTTGAGTTCCAGCTGCTCACCGACCTGGCGGCCATCGCGGAGACCTATCAGCCGGAGGAAAGCGATTTGGACAGGAGGATCCGCCGCCACAGGACGGAGGACATGGTGTTGGTCACCCTCCTGTCGCTGCTGGTATTCCTGCCCCAGGCTGAGTGGAGGGACTGGCTGGTGCTGGCGCTGGCGGTGCTGGTCTGTGTGGTGTCCCTGATGATCATGTGGAATCTGTTCCAGCTCCGGCGGTGCCTCCGGGAGGAGGCCGCGTGACAAAAGCGCAAAAGCGCCCCGTCCAAAGCGGACGGGGCGCTTTTCTACGGGCGAAATTCAGAAGGCACGGCCGATGTCGGTGCGGAAATGCATATCTGTAAAGGTAATAGGCTTTGCAGCGGCATAGGCGTTGTGGATGGCCTGATCCAGAGTATTCCCTAAAGCGGTGACCCCCAGAACCCGCCCACCGTTGGTGACGATCTGCCCATCCTGTTCAGCGGTGCCGGCGTGGAACACCACAGCGGATTTCCCCGCCTCCTCCAGCCCGGAGATGGGATAGCCTTTTTTGTAGTCCAGCGGGTAGCCCCCGGAGGCCAGCACCAGACAGCAGGCCGCCTTGTCCTTCCAGCGAATGTTCAGCTTGTCCAGCGTGCCCTCCCGGCAGGCGAGGAAGATCTCCATCAGGTCGCTGTCCAGCAGGGACAGCACCGCCTGGCATTCCGGATCGCCGAACCGGGCGTTGTACTCCACCACCTTGGGGCCGTCCGGGGTGAGCATCAGGCCAAAGTAGATCACGCCCTGGAAGGGCCGCTTTTCCTCCTTCAGCGCCCGGATGGTGGGCAGGAAGATCTCGTTCATGCACCGTTGGGCGATCTCAGGCGTGTACTGGGGCGGGGGAGAGATGGCCCCCATGCCGCCGGTGTTAGGGCCCCGATTGCCGTCGTAGGCCCGTTTGTGATCCTGGCTGGCGGGCATGGTGGACACGTGCTCGCCATCGGCGAAGGCCAGCACCGTCACCTCCGGGCCGGTCATGCACTCCTCGATCACCACCGTGGAGCCGGATTCGCCGAACTTCTTGTCCGCCATCATCTCGATCACGGCGGCCTTGGCCTCCTCCACGGTGGCGGCGACCACGACGCCCTTGCCCAGGGCCAGACCGTCCGCTTTCACCACGATGGGTGCGCCCTGCTCCTCAATGTAGGCCAGGGCCTTGCCCATATCTGTAAAGGCTTCGTACTTTGCAGTAGGGATGTGGTACTTCTTCATTAGCTCCTTGGAGAAGGCTTTGCTGGCCTCAATGACGGCGGCGTTGGCCCGGGGCCCGAAGGCAGGAATATGCACCGCCTCCAGGGCGTTCACCATGCCCAGGGCCAAGGGATCGTCAGGGGCCACCACCACGAAATCCATGGCGTTGTCCCTGGCCCATGCCACCATACCGTCCACGTCAGTGGCCTTCACACCCACGCATCGGGCGATCCGGGCGATACCCGCATTGCCCGGGGCGCAGAACAGCTCCGTCACCCTGGGGGACTGCTTTAATTTCCAGCAGATGGCGTGCTCTCTGCCACCTGATCCAACCACTAAAACCCTCATAAAAAACCTCCTGACCGTAAGTCAAAGCAGCTTCAAGTTCTTTTTCTTGCTTCTTCTTTTTCTTTCAAGAAAAAGAAGAAGGCCCTTGACCTTAATGGTGGAACAGCCGCATCCCGGTAAATGCCATCACCATGCCGTGCTTGTCGGCGGTGGCGATGACGTGGTCGTCCCGGATGGAGCCGCCGGGCTGGGCGATATACTTCACGCCCGATTTGAAGGCCCGCTCCACGTTGTCTCCGAAGGGGAAGAAGGCATCGGAGCCCACCGTCACCCCGGACTGTTTGGCGATCCACGCCTTTTTCTCCGCCTCGGTGAGCACCTCGGGGCGTACCTTGAAGGTGTTCTGCCACACGCCGTCGGCCAGCACGTCATCGTGCTCGTCGGAGATATAGATGTCGATGGCGTTGTCCCGGTCGGGGCGGCGGATGCCGTCCACAAACTGGAGGCCCAGCACCTTGGGGTGCTGCCGCAGCCACCAAGTGTCCGCCTTGTTCCCGGCCAGCCGGGTGCAGTGGATCCGGCTCTGCTGGCCTGCGCCCACGCCAAGGGTCTGTCCGCCCTTCACGTAGCACACCGAGTTGGACTGGGTGTACTTCAGCGTGATGAGGGAGAGGATCATGTCATGCTTGGCCGCCTGGGGCAGATCCTTGTTAATGGTGACAATGTTCTCCAGCAGCTTCTCGTCGATAGCGAAGTCGTTGTAGCCCTGCTCAAAAACGATGCCAAAGATGCTCCGGCGCTCCACCGGGTCGGGGACATAGTTCGGATCAATCCTCACCACGTTGTAGCCGCCCTTGCGCTTGGTTTTCAGAATGTCCAGCGCCTCGTCGGTGTAGTCCGGGGCGATAACGCCGTCGGACACCTCCAGGGCCAGATAGCGGGCGGTATCGGCGTCGCAGGTTTCGCTGAGCGCCGCCCAGTCGCCGTAGGAGCACAGCCGGTCGGCCCCCCGGGCGCGGATGTAGGCGCAGGCGATGGGGGATAGCTCCCCCTCGGGGGCAAAGTAGATCTGCCGCTCCACGTCGGTGAGGGGCAGGCCCAGGGCGGCCCCGGCGGGGGAGACGTGCTTGAAGGAGGCGGCGGCGGGCAGGCCGGTGGCGGCTTTCAGGGCCTTCACCAGCTGCCAGGAGTTCAGCGCGTCCATGAAGTTGATGTACCCCGGCTTGCCGTTGAGGACGGTGAGGGGGAGGTCTCTGTCCCCCTTCATGAAGATGCGGGCGGGCTTCTGGTTGGGGTTGCAGCCGTATTTCAGTTCCAGTTCGGTCATGACTTGCACTCCTTTTCAGATAATTCGGACGGTTTTTGTACCTCGCGTACATCGGACCGGCCCATCAGATAATCCAGGCTGACGTCAAAAAAGTCCGCCAGACGGAGCAGGCCGGGGACGTCGGGATAGGACTGCCGGTACTCGTAGGACTGGTATGCCCTGAGCTGGATGCCGCAGACAGTTGCCATCTCATTCTGTGTAAATCTACGCTCCTTCCGCAAGGCACGGACTCGTTCAGGAAAATCCGACATATAATTCCTCCAATACGCTTGACATTTTACAAATTCACAGGTATAATAACTATGTTGTTTAAAACTATGTTTTTAAAAAACATAGTTTTAAAAGACATAAAGAGGTGAAAATATGGAACGGCTATTGACAAATCTGTTTCTGGACAATCCAAAATGGGAAAATGAGATATACCGCCTCTATTCGGAGCTTCCGGAGTACAAACAGGCGGCAAAGCTGGTGGCCCAATGGTCGGGGACGGTGAAGCAGCTTTTAGGGGAGGATGGCTTCCTCGCCTTTGAGGACGCGCTGGCACACTATTACGGCATCCAGGTGCAGGCATCCTATCTCTTTGGCTTGCGCCTGCGCCGGGAACTGTGCGACGCCCTGATGTGGGAGAACCAGATCAAGATTACCAGTGCTTGTTGATGATGGAGGTCTCATCCTCCCCGGTGGCCAGGTCGATGTACCGCACGAACAGCGACACCTTGTTGTCCTCGTTTAACGCCAGCCACAGATCCCCCGCCAGCGTTTCCGCGTCGGGGGCGGTGATAGCCACCCGCCTAGGCTCCCCCTCAAAGGAGGGCAGGGGGCTGCCGTCCCCCTCGTAGGTGTGGATGAAGTGGCCCATCCCGGCCTTGGGGGCGTCATACTCGTAGAAGTAGCGGCAGGCGCAGGAAGGGTCGCCGTCCAGGCTCTTGAGGATGGACAGGTCATAGGCCCCGTTGGGCTTCACCACGCCGGAGATCCGGGGGGTGTAGTTGGGGGGATCCGGCTCGAAGGTGCGGGTATTCAGGGCGTGGCGGTAGCAGTGGCCCGCCAGGATGTTGTCCCGGATGGTGTCGGTCTGATCGCCGTTGGTGACGATGGTGATCCCGTTGTCCATCCGCCGGACGGGGTGGTAGATGATGAGGGAGGGGTCGGTCATTTTGCTCTCGTCAAAGGCCCGGGTGCGGATACCGTCCTCCGTCTCCTCAAAGATCCGGTTGCGGCTGTTCTCGCTGCGGCCCATGATGAAGTAGGCGATGACGGCGCTCTTGTTGTCGGCAGAGCGGCCAATCATGATGCCCCGGCCGGGGTAGGGGTTATTCTGTAAATACTCGGTCATGTCGATCATTGCAGACACTCCTTTGATAAATTCAGCGGCTTCAAAATCCGGACGATCCGGCCCTCTACCTTCAGGCGCCCCTGACAGAACAGGGACACCGCCCGGGGCAGGATTACCCACTCCGCCTGCTCCATGATCCGGCGCTGGAGGGTCTCCGGGGTGTCGCCCTCCTCCACCGCCACCGCCTTTTGCAGCACGATGGGCCCGCCGTCGCACTCCTCGCTGACGAAGTGGACGGTGGCGCCGGACACCTTGACGCCGTACTCCAGCGCCCGCTCATGGACGTGGAGGCCGTAGTACCCCTCCCCACAGAAGGAGGGGATGAGGGCGGGGTGGACGTTCAAAATGGCGTTGGGGTAGGCGCGCACCATTTCCCCGGTGAGTATGACCATAAACCCCGCCAGCACCACCAGGTCGATATCCAGCGCATTCAGCTTGTCCACCAGGGCGATGGTCATAGCCTGATTGGAGGGGTAGTCCTTCCGGGCCACCACATAGCCGGGTATGCCCGCCTTGGCGGCCCGCTCCAGGGCATAGGCCCCGGGCTTGGAGGCGATGACGGCGGCGATCTCCCCGTTGACGATCTCCCCCCGGGCCTGGGCGTCGATGAGGGCCTGAAGGTTGGTGCCCCCGCCGGACACCAGCACGGCGATGCGCTTGACGCTCATAGCAGCTCCACGCCCCCGCCGCCGGGGATGACCTGGCCGATCCGGTAGGCCTCCTCGCCCGCGTCCTTCAGGAGGGACAGGGCCTGCTCCGCCTGGGCCTCGGGAACTGCCAGCACCATGCCGATGCCCATGTTGAAGGTATTGTACATATCCCGCTCCGGGATATTCCCCATGCGCTGGATCAGGCCGAATATGGCCGGGCAGGGGAAGGTATCCAGCTGGATCCGAGCGGTAAGCCCGTCCGTCATCATCCGGGGCACATTCTCATAGAAGCCGCCGCCGGTGATGTGGCTGACGGCGTGAATGTCAATTCCGGCGGCCAGCAGGGCCTTCACCGCCTTAACGTAGATTTTAGTGGGGGTGAGCAGCGTCTCACCCAGCCCACGGCCCCCCAGCTCGTCCAGGGAGGTGTGGAGGTCGGCGTGCTCGATGTGAAGCACCTTGCGCACCAGGGAGAAGCCGTTGGAGTGGACGCCGGAGGAGGCCAGGCCGAGGAGCACGTCCCCCTGGGCCAGCTTTTTGCCGTCGATGATCTTTTCCTCGTCTACGATCCCTACGGAGAAGCCTGCCAGATCGTACTCGTCCACCGGGTAGAAGCCGGGCATTTCGGCGGTCTCGCCGCCCACCAGGGCGCACTGGGCCTGGCGGCAGCCCTCGGTGATGCCCGCCACAATCTGCGCGATGCGCCTGGGATCGTTTTTGCCGCAGGCGATGTAGTCCAGGAAGAACAGGGGGGCGGCCCCGCCGCAGATGATGTCGTTGACGCACATGGCTACGCAGTCGATGCCCACGGTGTCATGCTTGTCCATCAAAAAGGCGATTTTCAGTTTGGTGCCCACCCCGTCGGTGCCGGACACCAGCACCGGCTTCTTCATCCCGGTGAGATCGGGGGCGAACATACCGCCGAAGCCCCCCAGCGTGCCCATCACGCCGGGGATATAGGTGGATTCCACCATGGGCTTGATGCGTCGCACCGCCTCATAGCCGGCGGTGACGTCTACCCCGGCGGCGGCGTAGGATGCAGAATGGGAGTCTTTCATACCAGCTTGTCCCTCCATTTTGCGCACTGCTCGATACGTTTGCCGCCGTCGCCCTGCTTTTCGTCATAGGCGAACTGCTTGAGCAGGCCGCAGGGGAAGGCTTCACATTGGCCGCAGTGCTCCTTTGTTTTTTCCTCACAACAGGATTTTACGGGGCAGCTGTCACCCCAAAAGGGTTTTTGAATCTGTACGCAGCCAGCACAGCCCATCTGTTCACGATAGGTGCACTCGTTGCACAGGATACCACACCGTGACTCGATCATGCTATTCTATCCCCTTTCTGTTATTCTTTTCCTGTCCAGCAGTAGGTGCACACCTTGTCCCGGTCGATGCCGATGGCCTCCAGCAGGCCGTCCAGGGACTGGTAGCCCAGCGAGTCGAAGCCCAGCTTCTCACAGATGGATTTGAGCAGACACTGGCCCCGCTCCGTGTTGGAGTCGGCGTACTCCTCCAGATGCTTCTGCCCCTCGTCTCCCTCCAGCTCCTGGACGGTTTTCCGGGCCAGCAGCTCCATGGAGGAATTGCTCCGGGAGAAATTCAGGTATTTGCAGCCGTACATGATGGGGGGACAGGCGGAGCGCATATGCACCTCTTTGGCCCCCGCGCCGTAGAGGAAATCCACCGTCTCCCGCAGCTGGGTGCCCCGGACGATGGAGTCGTCCACAAAGAGCAGCTTTTTGCCCTGGATCAGCTCGGGCACGGGGATCTGCTTCATCTTGGCCACCTGGTTGCGCACATCCTGATTGGCGGGCATGAAGGAGCGGGGCCAGGTGGGGGTGTACTTCACAAAGGGCCGGGCAAAGGGCTTGCCGCTGGCGTTGGCGTAGCCGATGGCGTGGGGCACGCCGGAGTCGGGCACGCCGGCCACCCAGTCCACGTCGGGCAGGGAGCCCCGCTCCTTTTCCACCTGGGCCATGATCTCGCCGTTGCGGCAGCGCATGACCTCCACGTTCATCCCCTCATAGTTGGAGTTGGGGTAGCCGTAGTACGTCCACAAAAAGGCGCAGATCCGCATCTTGTCCCCGGCGGGGGCCAGGGTCTCGAAGCCGTCTGCGGTGAGGCGCACAACCTCACCGGAGCCCAGCTCGTAGGCGTTGTCATAGCCCAGCTTGGTACAGGCGAAGGACTCGAAGGATACGCAGCAGCCTTCGCTATTTTGGCCGATGAGCACCGGCAGGCGGCCCAGCCGATCCCGGGCGGCCACGATGCCGTCGGGGGTGAGTATGAGGATGGTGGACGAGCCGTCGATGACCTCCTGGGCGTACCGGATGCCCTCCACCAGGGTGTCCTTCTGGTTGATGAGGGCGGCGGTGAGCTCGGTGGAATTGACCTTGCCGGAGCTCATGGCCATAAACTGCCGGGCGTGGCCGTTGAAGTAGTCCTCCACCAGCTCCTCGGCGTTGTTGATGATGCCTACGGTGGAGATGGCGTACAGTCCCAGGTGGGAGCGCACCAGCAGGGGCTGAGGGTCGGTGTCGCTGATGCAGCCGATGCCGGCACAGCCGTGGAACTCATGGAGATCCTTCTCGAACTTGGTGCGGAAGGGGGTGTTTTCAATGGAGTGGATCTGCCGCTGAAAGCCGTCCTGCTCATCGTAGAGGATCATGCCGCCCCGGCGTGTGCCCAGGTGGGAGTGGTAGTCCACGCCGAAAAAGATGTCAAGAGTCACGTCTCGCTTAGAGATCGCGCCGAAAAATCCGCCCATGGATGCCGATTCCTCCTGCGCCTCAGGCGAAGAACAGCTTGGACAGGGTCATGGGGTCGATATACTGCCCGTCCTTATACACCCGCATATTGCCGGAGGCGATCTCGTCGATGAGCATCACCTTGCCGTCGGTGTCATAACCGTATTCGAACTTGATGTCGTAGAGCACCAGGCCCTTCTCCTTCAGGTCGTCAGCCACGATCTGGGTGATCTTCTGGGTCATGTCCTTGATGTCGTCGTACTGCGCCTCGGTCATTACGCCCAGGGCCACCAGGCCGTCCTTGGTCACCAGGGGGTCGCCCTTCTCGTCGTTCTTGAAGGTGGTCTCCACGTAGGCGGGCAGATCGGCGCCCTCCTCAATATACTCGCCGTACCGGCGGAAGAAGGAGCCAACCGCCTTGTGCCGGCAGATGACCTCCAGTCCCTTGCCGAATACCTTGGCGGGCAGTACTTCCATGGTGGTGTCGGCCAGGTCGGCGGAGACATAGTGGGTGCGGATGCCGGCGGCGTTGATCTTCTCGAAGAAGTAGATGGACATACGCAGGTTCACGTCGCCCACGCCCTCGATGGTCAGGCCCACGGAGTTCTCGCCGGGGTCGAATACGCCGTCCTTGCCGGTGCAGTCGTCCTTAAACTTCAGCAGGTAGTTGCCGTTGTCCAGGGCGTAGACGTTCTTGGTCTTGCCGGTGTAAACCAGTTTGTTTTCCATGATGAATTCCTCCCAAAAAATTGTGAAATAAATGGATTCTGTATAGAGATCAGCCGTTCAGCTCCGCCTGGAGCCTGGCCTCCTTCTCCGCGATCTGGGCGGCCATCTGCTCCCGGGCCTGATCCAGCTTTTCCGCCAGCTCGTCGTCGGACACCGCCAGAATCTGGGCGGCCAGCACGGCGGCGTTCTTGGCTCCGTTGATGGCCACGGTGGCCACCGGTATGCCGCTGGGCATCTGGACGGTGGCCAGCAGGGCATCCAGCCCGTCCATGGCGCCCCCCTTCATGGGTATGCCGATGACGGGCAGGGTGGAGTTGCCGGCGAAGGCCCCCGCCAGATGAGCGGCCATGCCCGCGGCGCAGATCAGCACGCCGAAGCCATTGGCCCTTGCGCTTTTGGCGAAGTCCGCAGCGGCGGCGGGGGTGCGGTGGGCGCTGAGTATGTGGGCCTCGTAGGGGATGCCGAACTCACTGAGCTGGGCACAGGCCCCCTTGACCACCGGCCAGTCGGAGTCGGAGCCCATGATCACGGCGACTTTTTTCACGGTAAAACCCTCCTTGTGAAAAATAAAACAGGCCGCCGCGCGGGTGCGGGCGGGCCTGTTTTGGGCTTAACGGGCAGTTTTGGGCACAAAGGTGCCGCGGCGGCGGACAGCCGGACGAGCATGAATGGAACGCCTCATGAGTAAGCACCTCGCTCCAAAAAATTCACTGCCATTTTATCGAAAAGATTCAAAAAAATCAAGAGGCCGGCAGATTTTCGTAGGCTTACACAATCCGCCAGAAGCGGGAGGGGCGAACCATGGCGAAACCATCAAAACAAACCTACGGCCTCAAAAATGGAGGCCACCTGGGCCGCCCGCCCCGCCCAGGAGGACTGCTGGGCGAAGGCCCGCCGCTGGGCACACAAGCTGGGGTCCTCCTCCAGCGCCTCCTTGCAGGCCCGGAGGAAGCCCGCCCCGTCGTAGGCGGTGTGGATGAGCTGGGGGTAGGGGTCGGGCACGTTGGGATCGGTGACGGCGGCCACCGGCCGTCCGGCGGCAAAGTACTCGTAGATAGAGATAGGCACCACGTCGCTGCCCAGCCGATCCAGCCGGGGCAGGTCAAACAGCACGTCGCACCGGCACAGGCAGTCAGGCACCTCCATGGAGTTCACCGGACCGGTGAGGACGATGTTGTCCTGGCCCTTCAGCTGCTGGGCCGCGGGCTTGGTGGCCCGGCCCATGAGGACGAAGGTCCACTCCGGGCGGCGGCGGGCGACGTAGAGCAGGGGTTCCAGGTCCACCTTGCCGGTGACGCCCCCTACCCGCCCGAAAATCACCTGGCCGGGAAGCTCCCGCAGGGTGGGGGGAAGGGGGTGCTCCCCCTGGGAGAACAGCAGGGGATTCACTCCGTTGGGCAGCAGGGCGATGTTATCGTTGCAGGGGGACAGCCGCCTGGTCAGCCCGAAGGAGGCGGCAAACACCACCTCGGCATGGCGGGTGAGATCACTCTCCAGCTCCAGAAAGGACTCGTCCCAGAAGCGGTGGCAGTCGTATACCGCCCCCCGGTAGGCCAGCCGATCCAGGAACTGGGCGTGGACGGGGGCGGTGCACCACAGCACCGGCTCCTGGAAGTGATGCCTGGCCATGAGCTTCTGGAGGAAGTCCGTGGCCCGATCCAGCCGCCTGCGGGCAAACAGGGACTGATCCCGGGGCCCGGGCAGGGGGACGGGCAGGGTATAGGCGGTGATGTGGCTACGCACCCGGCGGCCTTGCTCCGGCTTAGGTGCACCCTTGGGGGGCGGGGGCTCGATAAAGAGAATCTTCGCGTCGCCCAGCCGGGCCAGCAGCTGCTGGGTGCGGTTGGGCCGGGCCCGCCAGGGGGTGTAGGAGAGGCATAAAATCTGTTTCATGGGGCGCCTCCCTCCAAAAGCTGGGCGGCCTGCTCCCGGTTGATCCGCTCCAGATCCACCAGGCGGGCGGTTTTGGCGGCCAGTGCGGCCCGATCCCGGGTGCGGGCCTCGGCGGCGTCCAACAGGGCGCACAGGCCCTGGGTGGTGAGCTCCTCCAGAGGGACGTAGAGATCCTGCTCCACCCGCTCCAGGAAAGCACTGACCTTGGGATCGTACACCACCCCCACCAGAGGAACCCCTCGGGCGGCGGCGAAAATCAGTGCATGCAGGCGCATGGACAGTGCTACGTCCATCCGGGCGGACAGGGCGATGGCCAGCTCGGAGCTGGAACAGGAGGGCAGGACGGCGGCGGGGGCCTTCCGGAGCCGGGCGGCCACCTGCTTTGCTGCCGCCACGTCCAGCCTGCCCTCAATGGGGAGAAAGACGGGCAGCAGGCCGTGCTTCTCATAGGCGTAGTCGATGGCCTGGGCAAAGACAGACAGCTTGTCCTCAAAGCCGGGCCAGGGACGGACGGTGACGCCCAGATACCGCTGGCCCTCCCGGGGGCGTAGGCCCGCCTGCTCCAGCACGGCCTCCGCCTCCTCCGCCGGGGCGGCGGGCAGGGAGACAGCGGGATCGGCGGCCACCTGGATCCGGGGCCGATCCACCCCCAGGGAGGCCAGCTCGTCCAGGGAGGCGCAGTCCCGCAGGGTGATGGCGTCCACGTTCCGGTTGATGATCCGGCCCGCCCGCCTCCGGTTCCGGGGGGACTGGATGGGGCCGATGCCGCAGCCGTACATCATCACCCGGCAGCCCAGCCGCTTGGCGGCGGCCAGGGTGAACAGATAGAACCACAGGGAACGGTGGCTGGTCACGTCCTGGATCAGGGAGCCGCCGCCGTTGGCATACAGCACGGACTTGGACATACGGCGGCAGAAGGCGGGGAGATTGAAGGTATAGATAGCCCCCACCCGGTGGATCCGCCGGGTGGCCTTGGGCTTCCGGGTCATGACCCACAGGGGCATATCCGGATCGATGGAGCGCAGCTCGGCCACCAGGGCCTTCAGCACCGCCTCGTCCCCGGCGTTGTTCTGGCCGTAGGCCCCACAGAGGATCACCCCGTCCCGTTTGCGACCGCTGGCCCGATCCCTCCGGCGCAGGATGGTCTCATAGATCTCCAGCTGCCGCCGGACGGTGTTCTCAATGGAATAGGATTCCCGGGCCTTTTCCAGCAGCTTGTCCCCCAGGCGGCGGCGCAGGGCGGAGTTGGCGGCCAGATCCGCCAGATGGCGGCCCAGGGCCTCGTGATCCCGGGGCTGGAACAGCAGGCCGGTGACGTTATGCTTGATGAGGGCGGGCACCCCCCCCACGTTGGTGGCCACGGTGGGCAGGGCGAACCGAGCCCCCTCGGGCAGGGAGTAGGGGAAGCCCTCGGACAGGGAGGTGAGGGTGTTGATATCCAGGGCGTGGTAGAAGCTGTCGGTGTCCTCCACCCAGCCGGCGAAGCACACCGCGTCCTCCACCCCCAGCTCCTGGGCCAGTTGGCGGAGCATGGGCCCCTCCTCGCCCTCCCCGGCGATGATGAGGCGCAGGCTGGGCTGCTCCCGGCGGGCCAGAGCGAAGCCCCGTAGCAGGGTGCCTATGTCCTTCACCGGGTTCAGGCGGGCGGCGATGCCGGCGATCACCGCGTCCTGGGGCCAGTCCAGCCCCAGGGAGGCCAGGTACTCCTCCCGGGTCAGCCGGGAGGTGGGGTTGGAGAAATCCAGGCCGTTGGGTATGTCAAACACCGCCTGGGGGTCGTAGCCCCGGCCGATCAGCAGATCCACCATGGGCTGGGACACGCCGATGTGGTTGGGGATGCGCCGCAGGGCCCAGCTATTGAGAGTGCCGAAGGTGAGGGCGGCCAGGGGACGGCCCATGTAGTCGATCTTGGGATCGGAGTGGACGGTAGTGACCAGGGGCAGGCCGGTGGAGCGCTTCAGCAGGGCCCCCATCAGGTTGCCCCGGGAGCCGTGACAGTGGATCAGGTCGTAGCCCCCCTGGCGGATCTTGTCCCGGAGGGCCTTCAAGACGGCGGGAGGGCTGCCGGTGAGCACATCGGTGTGGATGCCCAGCGCCCGGGCCTCCTGGGTGAAGGGCCCGTCGGTGAAGCAAACCATGTCCGCCTGGATGTGCCGGTTCAGCCCCTGGAGCAGGGTGTGGATGTGGGTTTTGGCCCCGCCGGTGTCCCCGCCGCTGATCAGATGGATGACTTTCATATTTGACCTCCAAAAGGGCTTGCCATAGGGCAGGCCATGGGTTAATATTAAAGTGGACTCATTCATTATACATAGCTTTGACCCCCGGGTCAAGGCGGGGAGGGATAAGGATGCCGGAAATTATCCAACAGATGGACGAACAGATGCTGGTGTGGATTGCCCAAAATGTGCGCTGCACGCTGCTGGATCCGTTTATGAAGCTGTATACCCAGTTGGGAAACACCGGGATGCTGTTTATCGTGCTGGGCCTGGTGCTGCTGCTGTTCAAGCAGACGCGGAAGGCGGGATTGTCCGCGTTGTGCGCCATGCTGATCGGGCTGGTGGTGGTGAACTTTACCATCAAGCCCCTGGTGGCCCGGGCCCGGCCCTGGCTGGTGATTGAGAACTTTGTCAACCTGGTGCCGGAGCACGACCCCAACTCCTTCCCCTCGGGCCACACCAACGCCGCCTTTGCCTTTGCCCTGGCAGTGTGTAGGTCCGCGCCAAAAAAGTGGATGAAGATCACGGCCATATGCATGGCAGTAGTGATGGGCCTATCCCGGCTGTATGTGGGAGTGCACTTCCCCAGCGACGTGCTGGTGGGGGCGGCGGTGGGCTCCCTGTGCGGGCTGGCCGGGGCGTGGGTAATCAGGAACGCGGCGGAGTACCTCAAGCGCCGCCGGCCAATTCAAGAATGACCGCTTGGGCCAGCAGCAGCCCCGCCGCTGCCGGCACCCACATGGCGCTGGCGGGGATAGACCGCCGGCCCGGAGGCGGGGCCTCGGCGCCGTCCTCGGCATTGTAGGCCAGCTCCGGGGAAAAGACAACTTTATGGTGGGGGACGCCCCGCTTCCGCAGCTCCTTGCGTACCACCCGGGCCAGGGGGCAGCCCTCGGTCTGGGAGAGGTCGGCGATGCGCAAGAGCTGGGCGTCCCGCTTGTTGCCGGTGCCCAGGGCGGAGATGGAGGGGATGCCCCGGGCATGGGCGGTCTCGATGAGATCCAGCTTGCAGCTCACCAGGTCGATGGCGTCCACCAGGTAGTCGTACCGGGCCTGGAAAAAGTCCTCCCGGTGTGCTGCCTCATACCGGGCGGCGATGGGGTGGAGGACGCAGCCCGGGGCAATATCGGCCAGCCGCTGGGCGGTGGCTTGGGTCTTGTCCATGCCCACAGTAGAGTGGAGGGCGGCGGCCTGCCGGTTCAGGTTGCTGACGGAAACCGTGTCCTGATCCACCAGGGTCAGCTCGCCCACGCCGGAGCGGCACAGGGCCTCGGCGCACCAGCTCCCCACGCCCCCCAGACCGAACACCGCCACATGGGCGGCTTGCAGCCGCGCCATAGCGCCGTCGCCCAGCAGCATCCGGGTGCGGATAAACTGTTCGTCCATATCGATCACGCTCCTAAGAGAACGAGGGCCAGACAAAGCTGTCCGGCCCTCGTGTTTTTTTGATTCGTTCAGCGGCCCAGATAGTTGGCGCCGTCGGACAGGGAGGTCTCAAAGCCCTTGATCAGTTCCTCGCTCCAGGCATTCAGGTCTTGGGTGGTCAGGGCGCTTCGCACGTCCCGCGCCCACCTGGCCTCGTTGTCGCCCACCAGGTAGATGAAGTGGTAGCCGTAATAGCCGCTGGTAGCGCCCTCCGTGGCGGAGTGCTGCACTACGCCGGTGTCGCCGGGCTTGCGACCGTCCTCAAAGATCCAGTCCAGGAACTCGGGCACATAGCCGTCGGCAGGGTCGATCTTGGTGTACAGGCCACCGGTGGTGCCGTTGCCGTCGTCGGACTTTTCGTTGGCCAGCTTGGCGAAGGAGTCCTCGCTCTTGTCGCCGCCCTCATACTCGGCCACGATGGCGTCGATCTTCTCCTTGGCGGCGGCCCAGGCCTCGTCAGTGGGGGCCACCAGCTTGCCGTCGCTGTCGGTGGTGTGCTCGGCCAGAGCCAGGATGTGCCGCACATCCTGGGTGGGATCCTCCACCCGCTCCCGGCTGTGGAGAGTGATGACGTAGTAGCCGCTCTCGCCGTTCTCCACCAGCTTGAACTCGCCGCCCTTCAGCTTCAGCAGCTCCTCCTTGATGGCGGAGGGGATGGCGCTGGTGCCCACGGTGGTGGTGTGGTCGGCGATGCTGGCGTCCTCCAGCTCGTACTTCTTGGCCACGTCGGCCAGCTTACCGCCGTCCTTGAGGGCCTTCAGGGCGTCGTCCGCCTTGGTCTTGGCCTCAGCCAGAGCCAGCTCCTTCTCGGCGTTGACCTTGTCCTCGTCGATGTCGTTGCCGTCCTTGTCCTTGGTCTCCACCGCCTCGGGGGTAAAGTTGAGGTAGGAGTACTCGAAGGTGTCGTAGGTGTCGGCGTGGTCGTCCTCGCCGTAATAGGTCTCCAGATCCTCCGTGGTGTAGCCGTTGGACAGGGCCTCGCTCTTTTCGCTCTTGGCGATCTGGGCCAGCAAGGCCCGGGTGACGATCTGCTTGTAGATCCCAGCGCTCATATAGGGGCCAAAGCTGGCCTTGAGGAAGGCGGAGTAACCGTAGCCATAGGAGGCGCCCTGAGCCTTGACGGAGCTGATCTGGGCGTCCACGTCTTCCTTAATCTCGGCCTCGGTGTGGCCGTTCTTTAGGGCCTCCGCCGCCAGGGCTATGTCCTGCTGGGCGGAGGAGAGAGCGGTCTCCAGGAAGTAGTCGCGGTAGGTCTGGTTCCCTTCCTCGTTGATGATCTGCTCGTCATCAGGCTTGGTGGAGTCGAAGGAACCGAGCCCGTAGGCGGAGAGCTGGGCGGTGGACTGCCGGGCGCTGTAGTAGTAATAGCTTAGCTCCGCGGTGGACAGGGTGGTATCCCCCACGGTGGCGGCGGCGGCCCGGCCCTGGAAGAAGCCGGAGTTCCAGATCAGCAGCGCGGCCACCAGGCCCGCAATCACCACGCCGATCACGGTGTAGGCGGTGGTTTTGCGCTTGCGGGCGGCCTGCTGCTGCTGGGCCTGAAGGGCCTTTTCAGAGGGGCCGGCGCTTTGCCGCTGCTTTTTCTCTCGAGATGCGCTCATGGTATGATCAATCCTCTCAGTAAATCATTGTGATAGGGTGCGGAACGGCGCAAAGGCACATCAACGATGTGC
>CAJTYK010000008.1 GCA_910584285.1 uncultured Oscillospiraceae bacterium | reverse complement strand
CCTTTTCCCCAGTTTACCATGGGGGTGTAGGTTCACGCCTATTTGACGCTTACTTACATCTCCGGCGCGTTATTTTTATTTTACGCACCCAAAATTTTGAAATACCCGAAAATTATTCTTTTCTTTTTGCGTTTCTGCTGATTTAGAGCAAAAATCCCGCACCGAAGTGCGGGATTTTTGCCTGCATCTCGTTTGTCAACGAGACTTGGTACGGCTGAAGGGATTCGAACCCCCGACCTTTTGGTTCGTAGCCAAACACTCTATCCAGCTGAGCTACAGCCGCATATCGCTCCCTTGAGCTTGTTTATCATACCACACTCCTCCGGGAAATGCAAGCGTTTTTTTCAGATTTTTTTGCTTTTTTTATTTTTTGCTGTTTGTTTACAAAAATCCGTAGGCAGCGCGGGAAATCTGTGTTATAATAACTTCTAAACGCGTCGTCCGCGACAGGCGCGCCCCGCTGCTGCGGAGGCTATTCTGGTGGAGGAAGGGGGCCGGGAGCCATGAGGCACAGAATTCGGCAGGGGCTGCTGGGGGTGATGGCCCTGGGGCTGACAGCTCTTTTGAGCGGCTGCGTGTTCCAGCCGGTGGACAGGCTGTATGCCCTGCCGGTGCTGCCCCAGGAGTATAAGGATCTCCAGGCCACCATCGACGCCACCATGAACGAGCTGGGGGCGGAGTATGCCACCATCAACTACGGCAGTAATACCTCCACCATTCAGCTGCTGGATCTGGACGGGGACGGGGAGCAGGAGACCGCCGCGGTCTTTCTCCGGGTGACCTCCGTGGAGGAGCAGCCCATGCGGGTGTGCCTGTTCCGGCAGAGGGGCGGCGAGGGGGGCGACCACACCTACCGGCAGGTTCATATGCTGTCCGGGGAGGGGAACTCCATCAACTCTGTGGCCTATGAGGATCTCACCGGGGACGGGAGCCGGGAGATCATCGTCAGCTGGCAGCTCAGCGGCGGGGTGCACATCCTGTCCGCTTACAGCCTCATCGGCGCCGAGGCGGATCAGCTGATGAACACCGCTTACAACGAGTCCTACCTCGTGTCCGACCTGAACGGGGACGGCAAGCAGGAGATCATGGTTTTTCAGCAGGACAGCTCTGGCGAGGGAAACAACCAGGCGGAATATTACGAATATGTGGACGGAGCCATGACCATCACCTCTAACGTGGCCCTGTCCGACGGGATGCGGGATGTGGCCGCCACCGAGGTGGGCCGTCTGGCGGACGGACGCTTGGCGGTGTATGTGGGGGTGGAGCTGGAGGGCGGTATGCTCACCGACATCTTGGTGCTGGACAAGGACGGGCTGAG
Source organism: uncultured Oscillospiraceae bacterium (assembly GCA_910584285.1). Classification (GTDB taxonomy): domain Bacteria; phylum Bacillota; class Clostridia; order Oscillospirales; family Oscillospiraceae; genus Enterenecus. The sequence continues at coordinate 56,702 of CAJTYK010000008.1, read as the reverse complement.
GAACATCACCCGAGACGTGGAGAGCGGAGCCAGCCTGGCCACCGCCCGCTCCTACACCGAGGTAGGCACCACCGATATCAATGGCGACGGGGTGCTGGAGATCCCCCGGCCCCAGCCCCTGACCCCCATCGACCCGGAGAACGACTCCGCCCAGTATTTCATCTACTGGCAGCAGTTCGATTCCGCCGGCAAGGGCAGCACCAGCTGCGTTACCTACCATACGGTGACGGACAGCTGGTATTTGAACCTGCCCAACGGCTGGGACACGGGGAACATCGCCGTGGCCAGGGACGACAGCCTCAGCAGCCGGGGGGAGCGGTCGGTGGTGTTTTATTACTGGCCCAAGCGGGAGGAGGGGGATCCGCCTCCGAAGAAATTCCTCACCATTTACCGGCTCACGGGGAGCAACCGGAACGCCCGTTCCAAGCTGGCGGGGCGGTTTACCTTATATACAGACAGCAACGCCACCTATTGTGCGGTGCTGGACGACAGCGTATGGGACTGCGGCCTGAACGAGGAGGGGCTGATCCAGCGGTTCCGGCTCATCACGGTGGAGTGGGCCACCAGGCAGCGAACCATCCCATGACGACGAAAGCGGGGGGACGACAGTGACAAGGAAGGTTTTGGTGCTGGAGGACGAGGCCAACATCCGCAGCTTTGTGGTGATCAACCTGAAGCGGGCGGGGTACGATGCCATCGAGGCGGGCACCGGCGAGGAGGCCCTGGCCCGGATCCAGCAGAATCCGGATATTCAGGTGGCCCTGCTGGACATCATGCTGCCCGGGGAGATGGACGGCTTTGAGGTGTGCCGCCGCATCCGGGCGGGCAATTCCCAGATGGGCATCATCATGCTCACCGCCCGCACCCAAGAGATGGACAAGGTGAGTGGCCTGATGACCGGGGCGGACGACTATGTGACCAAGCCCTTTTCCCCGGCGGAGCTCACCGCCCGGGTGGACGCCCTGTTCCGCCGCACTGGCGGCGGGGCTCTGCGGGACATGGACGAGATCGAGCAGCCGCCCTTCCTGTTGAACACCCGGAACCGCACCCTGGAGAAGAACGGTAAGCGGATCAAGCTGACCCAGGTGGAGTACTCCATTGTGAAGCTGTTCATGGAGAACCCGGGCAAGGCCCTGTCCCGGGAGGAAATTCTGGAGGCGGTGTGGGGCACCGAGTTTCTGGGCGAGCTGAAGATCGTGGACGTGAACATCCGCCGTCTGCGGATCAAGCTGGAGGATGACCCCCAGAACCCGTCGTTTGTGATCACGGTCTGGGGCTTCGGCTACAAGTGGGAAATGTAGACATGAAATGAAATCAGGGGCCCCCGCAAAAGCTGCCTTTTGGCTTTTTTGGGGTGGGAGGTGGCGGCGTGGAGCAGGAAAACCGAGGCAAGCGGAAGAAAAAGAAGCCAGTGAAGCCGGAATCGGCGGCGGAGGAGCTCCAGCCGGCGGCGGATAAGCGTCCCCGGGGTAAGCTGCGGTGGCGCTGGCTGTTCAACACCCTGGGGGCCACCCTGGTGGTGGTGGCCACCGCGGTGACGGCGTTCTCGCTGGCCATGTACAGCTACTACACCTCCACCATTCTGGCCACTCTGGAGAGTAAGGCCCAGACCGCCGCCGGGATGTTCCGCAACTATACGGAGAGCACCTACCTCTATAATGCCCGGCAATTTGTCAGCCAGTTTGAGGATAAGAACTATATCGAGGTACAAATACTCAGCGCCAATGGCCGGGTGTTGATGTCCTCCATGATGGACATATCCGGGGCGGGAGTGGAGACCCCGGATGTGCCCAAATCCATCGAGAGTAAGCGGGTGGAGGCCTACACCGGCCCCGATCTCAACACCGGCGATCATATCATCGCCGCCTCCGCCCCCGTGGTGTACAACGGCACGGTGGTGGGGGTGGTGCGCATGGTGACCTCCCTGCGGCAGGTGGAGAATCAAATGTTCCGCATCATCGCCATCACCTCCGGGGTGGGGCTGGTGATCCTGATCGTGATGGGCTTTATTGCGTCCTATTTCATCAAATCGGTGCTGGATCCAGTGATCCGGGTGACGGAGACCGCCAAGCGGATCGCCACCGGCAGCTACGGCGTGCAGATGGAGTCCCGCTCCAACGACGAGATGGGGGATCTGGTGGATGCCATCAACGATATGTCCATGAAGATCGACCAGGCGGAGCGCACCCAGTCGGAATTCATCTCCTCCGTGTCCCACGAGCTGCGCACCCCCCTTACTGCCATCAGCGGCTGGGCGGAGACCCTCTATAACGGCGAGGTGCGGGACGCCGCCGACGTGAAGAAGGGCATGGGCATCATCGTGTCCGAGGCCCAGCGCCTCACCCGCATGGTGGAGGAGTTGCTGGAGTTCTCCCGGATGGAGACAGGCCGGTTCAACCTGTCGGTGGAGCCCATCGACATTCTGGCGGAGCTGGAGGACGCGGTGTACACCTACCGGGAGTTCTTCCGGCGGAAGAATCTGGAGCTGGACTACACCGAGTGCGACGAGGATCTGCCCATCATCAGCGGCGATCCGGAGCGGCTGCGGCAGGTGTTCTGCAACCTGCTGGACAATGCGGACAAGCACGGCGGCTCCGGCGGGCGCATCGAGGTATCGGTGGGCCGGGAGGAGGACGATGTGGTGATCCGCATTCGGGATCACGGCCCCGGTGTGCCAGAGGATGAGCTGCCCTACATTAAATATAAGTTCTACAAGGGCTCCTCCAAGGCCCGGGGCTCGGGCATCGGCCTGGCCGTGTGCGACGAGATCATCAACAGCCACAACGGGACGCTGGACATCGGAAATGCCCCCGGCGGCGGCTGTGTAGCCACCATCCGCCTGCCCATCGGGGTGGAGAACGTATAGAAAGTCGAACAAAAGTTTCAAAACGGGTTGCAATTTTCCGACCATTGTGGTATAGTCTGCCCACGTGAAAAACGGGCAGGCGGCGCGCGATGGGCGGTCGGCCCCAGATATAGACCATTAAAGGAGACAGATCCATGGCAAAAGAGGAACTCCACAGCACCCCCTTCAAAACCACCTGCGGCGGGCAGGCCCTGCTGGAGGGCATCATGATGCAGGGCCCCGGCAAACGGGCCATCGTGGTGCGCAAGCCGGACGGGGAGCTGGACATTACCGAGGAACCCATTAAGCCCCGCAGGGGGCTGGCAAAGCTGCCCTTTGTCCGGGGAATTTTCATTTTCTGCGGCTCCATGGTGCACGGGATGCGGGCGCTGATGCACTCCGCCGAGGTGTCCGACGACGGTACAGGGGAGGCGGAGGAGCTGACCGGCATTGACAAGTGGCTCAACGACCACCTCAGCGAGGACAAGGCCATGACGGTGATCATCACCCTGGGGGCCATTTTAGGCGTGGCCTTCTCCATTGGGCTGTTCATCCTGCTGCCCACGGCGTTGACAGGGCTGCTGGGACTGGTATGGAAAACCATGCCCCTGTGGGTGCGCTCGGTGATCGAGGGGGTGCTGAAGGTGGCTATCTTCATGCTCTATCTCTACCTGTGCTCCAAGATGAAGGAGATCCACCGGGTGTTCCAATACCACGGAGCGGAACACAAGACCATCTATTGCTACGAGAACGGCCTGGAGCTGACCGTGGAAAACGTCCGCAAGCAGCCCCGGCACCATCCCCGGTGCGGCACCAGCTTCCTGTTTGTGGTGATCGCGGTGTCCATTTTCCTGTCCATCGTGATCTTTACTCCGCTGGAGATTGAGAATACCTTCCTGCGCATGGCCCTGCATCTGCTGATGCTGCCTATCATCGTGGGGGTGACCTATGAGTTCAACCGCTATGTGGGCGGGCACGACGGGGGGATGTGCCGCGCCCTGCGGGGGCCCGGTATGTGGATGCAGAATTTCACCACCTTTGAGCCGGACGACTCCATGATCGAGGTGGGCATTGAGGCGCTCAAGCGGGTGTTGCCCGAGGAGAAGGGCGCGGATCAGTGGTGAGGATAGACTGAGAGAGAGAAGGTGAGAGGCCATGCCCGCAACCTACAACGACCTGTATCTGGACGCCCGGAAGGCTCTGAAGGGGATGGGGGTGGAGGCCGCCCAGCTGGAGGCCCGGGAGCTTTTATGCGTCGCCTCCGGCAAGGATCGCACCCAGCTGATCCACGACCTGCCGCTGTACGCCTCCGACGGGGTGGAGCAGCGGTTCCGGGGCCTGCTGGAGCGCCGGCTGAAAGGGGAGCCGGTGGCCTATCTGCTGGGGGAGTGGGAGTTCTACGGCCTGACGCTGGACGTGTGCCCGGACGTTTTGATCCCCCGGCCAGACACCGAGACATTGGTGGAGCGGGGCATCCTGTTCCTCCGGGATCGGGAGGAGGCCCGGGTGTTGGATCTGTGCGCGGGCAGCGGCTGCGTGGGCCTTGCCATCGCGGACAACTGCCCCGGGGCCCATGTGATTTTAGGCGAATGGTGGTCGGACGCCCTGCGGGTATGCCGGCAGAACATCCGCCGCTGCGGCCTGACGGAGCAGGCGCAGGCCGCTCAGGTGGACGCGTTGGAGCCGCCGCCCCGCGTTCTGCGGGACTTTGATTTGATTTTGTGCAATCCCCCGTATATCCCGACGCTGGAGATTGCGCGGCTGGATCCCTCGGTGCGGGACTATGAGCCCCACATCGCCCTGGACGGGGGAGAGGATGGGCTGAAATTCTACCGGGCGGTGGCGAAGAAGTGGAAGCGGGCACTGAAGCCCGGCGGCAAGCTGGCCTTTGAGGTGGGCTATGATCAGGCCCAGGTGGTGGAGGAGATCCTGCGGGATCACGGCTATCAGGACATCCAGAGCGCCCTGGATCCGGGGATGCATTGGCGGGTTGTGGAGGGAAGCACGGAGGAAAACCCCGCTTAATGTCCGCCTTATGGGACATATAATAGGGTATTATATGGGACAGTAAGAGGCCGGCGGCCCCTCAAAACGCGCCGGCGGGAAAGGATGATCGTACATGGCAGACAAGAAAAAGACGGTGGAGGCCGCCGCCCCCGCCTCGGACAAGAAAAAGGCCCTGTCCACCTGCATCGCCCAGATCGAGAAGGACTACGGCAAGGGCTCCATCATGCGCCTGGGGGAGAACTCCCACATCGTGGTGGAGGCCATCCCCACCGGCTCCCTGTCCCTGGACATCGCCCTGGGGATCGGCGGCGTGCCTAAGGGCCGCATCATCGAGATCTACGGCCCCGAGTCCTCCGGCAAGACCACCCTGGCCCTGCACATCGTGGCCGAGGCCCAGAAGCGGGGGGGCGAGGTGGCCTTCATCGACGCCGAGCACGCCCTGGATCCCACCTATGCCCGGGCGCTGGGCGTGGACATCGACTCCATGCTCATCTCCCAGCCGGACACCGGCGAGCAGGGGCTGGAGATCTGCGAGGCCCTGGTGCGCTCCGGCGCCATCGACGTGGTGGTGGTGGACTCGGTGGCGGCGCTGACCCCCCGGGCGGAGATCGAGGGCGACATGGGCGACAGCCACGTGGGTCTGCTGGCCCGGCTGATGAGCCAGGCCCTGCGGAAGCTGGCGGGGTCCATCTCCAAGACCAACTGCATTGTGATTTTCATCAACCAGCTCCGGGAGAAGGTGGGCGTGGTGTACGGCAACCCGGAGGTCACCACCGGCGGCCGGGCGCTGAAGTTCTATGCCTCTGTGCGCATGGAGGTGCGCCGGGTGGAGGCCCTCAAGAACGGCACCGAGATCGTGGGCAACCGCACCAAGGTGAAGATCGTGAAGAACAAGGTGGCCCCCCCCTTCCGGGAGGCGGAGTTCGAGATCATGTACGGCGAGGGCATCTCCAAGCTGGGCGAGCTGGTGGATCTGGCGGTCAAGCTGGACATTGTGCAGAAGTCCGGCTCCTGGTTCTCCATGGGGGACACCCGGCTGGGCCAGGGCAAGGACGCGGTGAAGAAGTACTTCGAGGAGAACCCGGAGGTGGCCGAAAAGGTGGAGGCCGAGGTGCGGGCCAACTCCTTCAAGCTGATGAGCCGTCAGTCCCAGGTGGCGGCCAAGGCCGCGGGCCGAGCGGTGGACGTGTCCGCCGACGAGTTTGAGGGGTAACGCGCCATGGTTTCCGTGGAGGAGTTTACGCAGGATAAAATCGACGGCGTTGTAGAATTTGAGCGGGAGCTTCGGCGGCAGGAGCCGGACACTTTCTTCATGGATGCGGGGGAAGAATACCGAAAACGGCTGGAAAAGAGCTTTTGTGACGGCCGCTTTGCCAATTCGCTGTCCCTGCTCGCGTACGAGGACGGACGGGTGATCGGCCGGATTGACGCGTCCGTCATTGCCGCCAGAAGCGACGCGAGCTGCTGCTGCGCCTATCTGGACTGGATCTGTGTGCTGAAGGAAGAACGGCACCGGCAGGTGGCCCAGCTTCTGCTGAAGGAGCTGAGGCGGGAGCTGAAAGACCGCGGCATGGAAACGCTGATCGCCATCATGGCCCACAACCCGGAATCCGTCAGCTTTTACCGGGCTGTGGAGAACGCCTCCATTCATGACGAGGCGGTTTGGATGGATTTGTGATGAAAATTGAGAAGCTGGAGCCCTCCCAGCATAGGCAGGGCCGCTGGCTGGTGTGGCTGGACGATGCCTCCCTTGTCCGGGTGGGGGAGGGGGATGTGGTGTCCCTGGGCCTCTATGCCGGCAAGGAGCTGACGGATGACGAGGGGGAGGCCCTGGCCGCCGCTGGAGAGCAGTCCCGACTGATGGAACGGGCGATAGGGCTGCTGGCCCAGCGACCCATGTCCCGGCGGGAGCTGCTGGACAAGCTGTGTGTCCCACCCCGGCCCAGGCGGGGAAAATACCCCTATGACAAGCTGGACGACGGGCCCGACCCGTCGCTATTGCAAGTGCAGAAGGAGGCCCTGCGGGAGCGGGCGGAAGGGGTGGCCGACCGGCTCGCCGACCTGGGCCTGCTCAATGACGAGGAATACGCCCGCACGGTGGTGCGGCACTACGCCGCCAAGGGCTACGGCCCTCGGAAAATCCGGGACGAGCTGTACCGCCGGGGAGTGCCCCGGGAATACTGGGAGGACGCCCTGGAGGAGCGGGAGCCGGATGAGAGTCAGTTGGAAAAGCTGGCCCGGCAGAAGCTCCGGGGGGCGGAGCCCACCCGGGAAAATCTGAAAAAGGTGTCCGACTATCTGGCCCGCCGGGGCTACGGGTGGGACGAGATCTCCGGGGCGCTGGAGCGCCTCCGGGAGGAGGAATGGGAGTAGATGGGATATAAGGTGGCGTTCCAGTCCCTGGGCTGCGCCAAAAATCTGGTGAACACCGAGCAGATGATGGCCCTGTGCCGGGAGGCGGGCCACACCGTCACCGGCGAGGCGGAGGGGGCGGACGTGGCGGTGCTCAACACCTGCGGCTTCATCGAGTCCGCCAAAAGTGAGGCCATCGACGCCATTTTGGAGCTGGGAGCGCTGAAACAGGCGGGAAAGCTGAAAAAGCTGCTGGTGGCGGGCTGCCTCAGCCAGCGTTATCCCGACGAGATCAAGGCGGAGCTGCCCGAGGTGGACGGCCTGCTGGGCACGGGGAGCTATACCGACGTGGTGTCCGCCGTGGAGGAGCTGATGGCGGGGGAGCGGCCGGAGCATTTCGGGGAGATCGCCCAGGCCTATGACGATGGGGCGCGGTGGGTGACCACCCCGCCCTGGACGGCCTATCTGAAGATCGCCGAGGGCTGCTCCAACGGCTGTGCCTTCTGCATCATCCCCAAGCTGCGGGGGCGCTACCGCAGCCGTTCCATGGCGGCGCTCTTGACGGAGGCGAAGGGGCTGGCGGACAGCGGGGTGAAGGAGCTCATCGTCATCGCCCAGGACATCACCCGCTACGGGCTGGACTTGCAGGACGGCTCCACGCTGGCGGGGCTGTTGACGGAGCTTTGTAAGCTGAACTTCCACTGGATTCGGCTGCACTACCTCTATCCGGAGGCAGTGACGGACGAGCTGATCCAGGTGATTGCCCGGGAAAAGAAGATCGTCCACTATTTGGATATCCCCATCCAGCACGCCAACGACGGCATTTTGAAGGCCATGCGCCGGAGAAGCACCAAAGCGGAGATCGAGGCGCTGTTTGCTAAGCTCCGCGCGGCCATGCCCGACGTGGTGATCCGCACCTCCCTGATCTGCGGCCTGCCCGGGGAGGGGAAGGCGGAATTCGAGGAGCTGTGCGATTTTCTGCGGGAACAGAAGCTCCAGCGGGCGGGGGTGTTCCAGTTCTCTCCGGAGGAGGGCACCCTGGCCGCCGCCATGGACAACCAGGTGGATCCGGACGCCGCTGCTCGCCGGGTGGAGCTGGTGGTGGATCTCCAGTCCCGGATCATGGACGAATACAACGAGCAGCGGTTGGGCACCTGCATGGAGGTGTTGTGTGAGGGCTTCGACGTTGAAGCGGGCTGCTACGCGGGCCGCACCTATGCCGACTCGGTGGACATCGACGGCCGGGTGCTGTTCACGGCGGCGGGGCTTGTACCGGCGGGGGAGTTCGTGTGGGTGCGGATCACCGGCGTGTCCGACGGCGACCTGACCGGCGAGATCGAGGACTGAGGAAAGGAAGAAAGGGAATGAATACGGCAAACAAGCTAACCATGCTGCGGGTGGTGCTCATACCGGTTTATCTCATCCTGTGGCACATTGACGCGCCGTGGAGCATCTACGCCGCCCTGGCGGTGTTCGTCATCGCCAGCCTGACGGATCTGCTGGACGGCTACATCGCCCGGCACTACAACCAGGTCACCGACTTCGGCAAGTTCATGGATCCCCTGGCGGACAAGGTGCTGGTGCTCACCGCCATGGCCTGCTTCTGCGGGGCGGGCCGCTTCCCGGATTGGGCGCTGGTGATTGTTATCGCTCGGGAGTTCGCCGTGTCCGGCCTGCGGCTGGTGGCGGTGGACAACGGGCGGGTCATCGCCGCTGGGTGGTCGGGCAAGGTGAAAACCGCCTCCACCATGGTGTGCCTGTGCCTGATGCACCTGACCGTCCTGCCTATCCCCATGGAGATATTGGACTGGGTGTGCGTCATCGTGATTGCCGCCACCACCCTGTATTCCGGGATCGAGTATTTTGTCCTCAACCGGGACGTGCTGAATTGGAATAAGTGAGAAAACGTCTGGCCCGCGCGGAGCGTGGGCCAGACGTTTTTTGAGACGCTATAAATCCAATTTCATATAAATGGAATTGTCCATGGGGCTGTTGTTGTAGCTCGGGATCCGATAAAAGCCATATTGCTCATACATATGGATGGCGCTTTGCAGAAAAGGCAGCGTATCCAGCAGCATGGAGGAATAGCCGATCTCCTTCGCGTCCGCGATGATCCGCCGTATCAGGCTATCGCCGATCCGCCTGCCCCGAAAAGAGGGCCGGACGTAGAGCCGCTTCATCTCACAGCGCTGGTTATCCAACCGCCTCAGCCCGATACAGCCTGCCGTCTGCCCATCGCAGCTGGCCAGATACAATCGCCCATAGGGCGGGCCATATTTGGCCTCCAGATGATTCAGCTCATCCTCATAGTTTTGTAGCTCAAGATAGCCCTGGAAGGCAGGATCCCCGGCGATCAGCATATCGGTATACTCCGAAAACAGCGTCCCTATCTCGCTGGGATAGCTGTAGGCAGGCAGAAGTTCAACACTCATGATGGCACGCTCCCGTTTTTTCTCAGCATAGCACGGACAGAAGCCAAACACAACTGTCAAATCACCCAATCATAATCCGCGTCAGCAAAAACGCGATCCCCCCGCAGGCGGGGAAGGTGAGGATCCACGCCCCCGCCATCTGGCCCATGACGGATCTGCTGGCCCCCCGGCCCGCGCCACACACGGCGGCCACCTTGGCGTGGGTGGTGGACACGGGCAGCCCCAGGGCGGAGCAGGCCAGCAGCACCGCCCCCGCCCCCAGATCCGCCGCCAGTCCCTCGGTGGGGGAGAGCTGAGCCAGCTCGGTGCCCACCTTTTCCACAATGGGCTTCCCGCCCAGGGCGGTGCCCAGGGCCATCACCCCGGCGGTGAGCAGAGCCAGCCCCAGCCGGGAGGGTCCGCCGTCCGTGCCAAAACCATGGATTAACAGGAGTAGAGCAAGAAATTTCTGCCCGTCCTGAGCCCCGTGGAGCAGGGCGGTGAGGGCGGCGGCCCACCGCTGGCCCCGGTCAGGGCGGCGTATACGGCCCTCCAGTGCCCGCCGGAGGATCCGGCCCGCCAGCGCCCCGGCGGGCAGGGACAGCCCCAGCCCCGCCAGCGCCCGGATCCACGCCCCGGCGTTGAGCTGGGCCAGCCCGCCCCCCAGGGCCAGCGCCCCGCCGGACAAGCCCGCCAGCAGGGCGTGGCTCTCACTGGTGGGCAGGCCGAACCGCCAGGCCGCCACCGCCCACAGCACGATGGCCAGCAGGGCGGCGTTCAAGGCGATCACCCCGGAGCGGGGCTGGGCAAAGGACACCAGCTCCCCCACCGTGTCCGCCACGGCGGGGAAGCACAGGCAGGCCAGCGCCGCCCCGGCGAAGTTACACACCGCCGCCAGCGCCACCCCCCGGCGGAAGGACAGCGCCCCGGAGCCCACGGCGGTGGCGATGGCATTCGGAGCATCTGTCCAGCCGTTGACGAAGATCACCGCCAGCACCAGCAGTCGGGCCAAACCCGCGGCCTCCTCCATGGTGTTCCCTCCCATTCTATCGTCAAACTGCTGTCTGAGTATACGGGAGAGCGGGGGCGGATATGACGAAGCTGATAAATTTGAAAATCTTTCAAAATAAAAAAGGTTTTTTCCCGCCGCCCGGGTATAAGAGCGTAGACAGAAAAAAACGCCCGCGGGCGTGTGAGGAGGGACGGCACATGGATCAAAGCATACGGGAGCGCACCGAGGCGCTGGAGCGGCAGACCCTCTCCCCCCGGGCCTGCCTGTCCGCCCAGTCCAAGGGGCGGGCGGTGGACATACCCCCCTGTCCCATGCGCACCTGCTTCCAGCGGGACATCGACCGGGTGGTGCACTGTAAATCCTTCCGGCGGCTGAAGCACAAGACCCAGGTGTTCCTCCAGCCCGAGGGGGATCACTACCGCACCCGCATGACCCACACCCTGGAGGTGTCCCGCATCGCCCGCACCATGGCCCGGGGGCTGGCCCTCAACGAGGATCTCACCGAGGCGGCAGCCCTGGCCCATGACCTGGGGCACACCCCCTTCGGCCACGCCGGGGAGCGGGCCCTGTCCCGGATGGTGGAGGGGGGCTTCCGGCACTATGAGCAGTCCCTGCGGGTGGTGGATCGGCTGGAGAACGACGGGGCGGGGCTGAATCTGTGCCATGAGGTGCGCAGCGGCATCCTGTGCCACACCGCCGGCCGGCCGGCGGACACCCTGGAGGGCCAGCTGGTGCGCTTTGCCGACAAGATCGCCTACATCAACCACGACATTGACGACGCCATGCGGGGGGGCATCATCTTTCCCACCGACATCCCCGCCCATATCTCCGAGGTTCTGGGCTACACCCATGGGGAGCGCATCGAGGCCCTGACCCTGGACGTGATCCGCTCCAGCGGGGAGGGGGACGAGATCCGGCAGTCCCCCACCGTGGCCCAGGCCATGGCGGAGCTGAGGGCGTTCATGTTCCAGTCCGTCTACTTCAACCCCCAGGCGAAGGGGGAGGAGGGCAAGGCGGAGGACATGATCTGCCTGCTGTACGAATACTATTGCAAGCATGAGGACAAGCTGCCCCCGGAGTACCAGGACATTCTGGAGCGGGAGGGGAAGGAGCGGGCGGTGCTGGACTACATCGCGGGCATGACGGACACCTACGCCGTGGAGCAGTTCAGCGACCTGTTCATTCCTAAAGGATGGGTAATAAAATGACAGAATACTTGGTTCCCACCCGCGCCTCAGAGACGCAGTTCACGGAGAAGCGCTCCACCTTCATCGGCCGGGTCTTTCCGGTGGAGACGGTGGAGGAGGCCCGTGCCCGCATTGACGAGGTGAAAAAGAGGCACCACGACGCCCGGCATAACTGTTGGTGCTATCTGATCCAGGACGGCCCGGTGCGCTACTCCGACGATGGGGAGCCCCAGGGCACCGCAGGCCAGCCCATGCTGGGGGTGTTCCAGAAGGAGGGGATCACCAACGTGTGCTGCGTGGTGACCCGGTACTTCGGCGGGGTGCTGCTAGGCGCGGGGGGGCTGGTGCGGGCCTACACCCAGAGCGCCAAGGACGCCCTGGACGCCGCCGGGATCTCGGCGGTGCGCCGCTGGCTGGAGCTGGCGGTGGAGTGCCCCTACAGCTTTTTGGAGCGGGTGAAGCTAATCTGCGCCGCCCAGGGGGGTGCGGTGGGGGAGATCGAGTATGCCGCCGCCGTCACCGTCCACGCCCTGCTGCCCGAGGAGGGGGCGGAGGCATTCCGAGCAAGCATCACCGAGCTGTCCGCCGGGGCGTTTTCCGCCGTGGAGCTGGGCGAGGCTTTGAAAGCAGTTCCCATTGACCAATAAATTCCAAAAATAGTGTAAAACAGGACAAATTTGGCTATGATGCGGAGGTGGAACCATGGCCATACCTGAGTCCTTTCTGGATGACCTGAACAGCAGGCTCAATATTGTGGACGTGGTTTCCGCCTATGTGCCCCTGACCAAAAAAGGGGGGAACTACTGGGGGCTGTGCCCCTTCCACCACGAAAAAACCCCCTCCTTCTCCGTCAACGAGTCCCGGCAGATCTTCCACTGCTTCGGCTGCGGCAAGGGGGGCGGGGCGGCCCGGTTTCTTATGGAGATGGAGAGCCTGTCCTTCCCGGACGCGGTGCGCAAGCTGGCGGAGCAGGCGGGGCTACAGATGCCGGAGGACACCGGCAGCGACGGCCGGTGGCGGGAACGGCGGGCGCGTATCTTGGAGCTCAATAAGGAGGCCGCCCGGTTCTACCGCTCCATGCTGTCCGACCCCCAGGGGGCGGAGGTGGCGTCCTATATCCGGGACAAGCGGCGGATCAGCCCCAAATTTTCCGCCCGGTTCGGTCTGGGGGCAGCCCCCGACGCCTGGGACAGCCTGATCCTGGCCATGCGGGACAAGGGCTACGAAAAGGCGGAGCTCATTGAGGCCGGGCTGGCGGTGGCGGGCAAGGGGGGCGGCGTATACGACAAGTACCGCAACCGCCTGATGCTGCCCGTCATCGACGTGCGGGGGGACGTCATCGGCTTCACCAGCCGGGTGATGGACGACTCCACCCCCAAGTATCTGAACACGCCGGAGACGGCCATTTTCAAAAAGCGATCCATCCTCTACGGGCTGAACTACGCCAAAAAAACCAAGCGCCCCAACTTCATCCTGGTGGAGGGGAACATCGACGTGATCACCCTGCACCAGGCGGGGTTTGACAACACGGTGGCCACCATGGGCACCGCCCTGACGGAGGAGCACGTGCGTCTGCTGGGGCGGTACACCAAGGAGCTGGTGCTGTGCTACGACAACGACGCCGCCGGGGAGGACGCCACCCAGCGGGCCATCGCCCTGCTGCGCAACTCGGAGATCGGGGTGAAGGTGCTGCGCCTGCCCAACAAGCGCCTGCCCGACGGATCCCTGGGCAAGCAGGACGCGGACGACTATATCAAGAACTGCGGCCCCGCCGCCTTTGAGGAACTGATGGAGGGCAGCGCCAACTCCGCCGAGTACCGCCTGAGCGTGGTGCGGGATCAGTTTGACCTGACCCGGGACGACCAGCGGGCCCAGTACCTGCTGGCGGCGGCGGAGGTGGTGGCCGGCCTGCCCAGCCCGGTGGAGCGGGAGATCTACGCCGGCCGGTGCGCCGAGACGGCTGGGGTGTCCAAGGAGGCAGTGCTCCAGGAGGTGGAGCGCCAGCGGCAGAGGCGCCGTCGGGAGGCTCAGAAACAGGAGGAGCGCCAGAGTCTGGCCCCCGTCCGGGAGCTCCAGCCCAAAAGCCGGGAGCTGCGGTATGAGAACCTCCGCTCCGCCCGGGCGGAGGAGGGCGTGCTGCGGATCGTGCTGCTGGACGGCGACTATTTCCGGCAGATGGAGCCGCTGAATGAGGAGCACTTCACCTCGCCGCTGCTGAAAAAGGCCTTTGTGCTGCTGCGGGACAGGTGGAGAGAGGGCAAGAGCGTCGCCCTGCCCGCTTTGGAGGGGCAGCTCACCCCGGAGGAGATGGATCAGCTCTCCGCCGCCGTCCAGGAGAACCAGCCCCGGACGACTGCGGCGGCGGCGCTGGAGGACTATAAGCAGGTGATCCTGCTGGAACAGAGCAGGAAGGACATATCGGACGAGCGGGATCTCGGAGCCCTGAAGGATGTACTCAAACAGAAAAAAGCCTATGGAGGATGAAAGACCAATGAGTGAAAAGAAAAAGACCGGCAAAAAGGCGGAAACCGCCCCCCACATCCAGGTGAGCCCGGAGAAGCTGGAGGCCGCCAAGGCGGAGCTGGGCAGGATGATCGAGGGCGTCCAGGGCGGGGAAAAGCTGCTGGAGCTGGTGGAGACGGGCTGTAAAAAGGGCAAGCTGTCCTCCGGCGAGATGATGGAGGTGCTGGAATCCATCACCCTGGAGACGGATCAGCTGGACAAGGTGTACGACGTGCTGGAGAACCTGGGGGTGGACACCGCCGGGGACGATTTTGTGCCCGAGCTGGACGACGACGTGCTCCCCTCCACGGACGAGCTGGAGGAGATCCCGGAGGAGGAGATCGTGGATCCCAACACCCTGGTGGACTCCTTCGCCATCGACGACCCGGTGCGGATGTACTTGAAGGAGATCGGCAAGGTGGATCTGCTCACCCCGGAGCAGGAGGTGGATCTGGCCCAGCAGATGGGGGCCGGAGCCGCCGCCAAGGAGCAGCTGGCCGAGCTGGAGCAGTCGGGGGAGGAGCTGCCCGACGAGGTGCGGCAGGAGCTGAAAAAGACCATCCGGACGGGCGAGCGGGCCAAGCAGCAGCTGGCGGAGGCCAACCTGCGGCTGGTGGTGTCCATCGCCAAGCGGTATGTGGGCCGGGGGATGCTGTTTCTGGATCTGATCCAGGAGGGCAACCTGGGGCTCATCAAGGCGGTGGAGAAGTTCGACTACACCAAGGGCTACAAGTTCTCCACCTACGCCACCTGGTGGATCCGCCAGGCCATCACCCGGGCCATCGCCGACCAGGCCCGCACCATCCGCATCCCGGTGCACATGGTGGAGACCATCAACAAGGTGATCCGGGTGAACCGGCAGCTGTTGCAGGAGCTGGGCCACGACCCCAGCCCGGAGGAGACGGCGGAGGAAATGGGGATGCCGGTGGAGAAGGTGCGGGAGATCCTGAAGATCGCCCAGGAGCCCGTCTCCCTGGAGACCCCCATCGGCGAGGAGGAGGACAGCCACCTGGGTGACTTCCTGCCGGACGAGGGAGCGTCGGAGCCGTCGGAAGCGGCGTCCTTCACCCTGTTGAAGGAGCAGCTGGTGGAGGTGATGTCCACCCTGACCCCCCGGGAGGAGAAGGTGCTGCGCCTGCGCTTCGGCATTGAGGACGGCCGCAGCCGCACCCTGGAGGAAGTGGGCAAGGAGTTCAACGTCACCCGCGAGCGCATCCGGCAGATAGAGGCCAAGGCCCTGCGGAAGCTGCGCCACCCCTCCCGGAGCAAGAAGCTCAAGGACTTCTTGAGCTGAGTTTTGTGATTGATGGAAAGAAACCGCCCCCGGCATGGCCAGGGGCGGTTTTGTCTGCCAAGATCAGAGTGTGAGCGTCATTTTTATTCGATGGACTCTTTTTCCATTAGACATTTCATCAATGAATGTGTCAACCGCATGAAATCCGCATTTCATGTAACATTTTTGCGCCCGATGATTGTCTTGGTTAGTAAATAGGCTGAGAGACGAGGCGTTCTTTTCCCGTGCTTTGCCGATAAGGCGAGTGATGACATAGGCGCCGATTCCCTTGCTTTGATATTCGGGCAGCAACGCTGCCATTTTTAAAAACACTTCGTTATTCTCTGCCATCAAGTTATTGAGCGCGAACCATCCAATGGGTTTTTCGTCCTCAAAAATGATATAGCCTTCTTCGTCCGCGTCTGATTGCCAGAGAAGGATGGCTTCCTCCCAATCATGTTGAGTAGTCGGAACTTCATTTAATGCCTGTATGACAAATGGGTCATTCATAAGTTGAAATAGAAAACCCGCATCTTTTTCGGCAACTTCTTGAATCGTGATAGTTCCCATCTACACCCTCCTCGCCCTATTATCGGAACACCCGGTTAAAATCCCGGGGCATTTTCGCTTTGAACGTCACTGGCTCTCCAGTGCCGGGATGGATGAAGGACAGCTCGTTGGCGTGGAGGCACAGCCGCCCGATGGGGTTGGTGCGGGCCCCGTACTGCTTGTCCCCCGCCACGGGGCAGCCCTTCTCCTTCATGTGCACCCGGATCTGGTTCTTCCGCCCCGTCTCGATGGAGATGTCCAGCAGGGCGTATCCGTTCCCAGCCTTGAGGATCTGGTAGCTGGTGACGGCCTCCTTGGCCCCCTTCCCCGGTGTGCCGGAAAAGCTCAGGTGGGTGTCTGTCTCCACAAGATAGGAGCGGATGGTGTCCTGGGCGGGCTTGGGGACGCCCTCCACCACCGCCAGATAGCCGCGCCGCGTGACGATCTCGTTCCACCGGGCCTGGAACAGCTCCTTTGTCTGGGCGTCCCGGGCGAACATCAGCACCCCCGACGTGTCCCGATCCAGCCGGTGGAGCACGAAGATCCGGTCATCCACCCGCCGGGCCTTCACGTAGTCGGTGACCATGTGGTAGGCGGTGCGGGTTTTCTCCCGGTCGGTGGCCACGCTGAGCAGCTTGGCGGGCTTGTTCACCACGATGAGGTGCTCATCCTCGTAGAGGATGGGGAAGGGCAGCGCGTCCGCCCTGGGGGCGGAGGAGGGAAGGATGCTCACCTGCTGCCCGGGCAGTAGCGGCGTATCGAACCGGGAGAGGGGCACGCCATCCACCGCCACCAGCCGCCGGGACAGCAGGGACTTCACGTTGTTCCGGCTCTTGCCCTTCATGTGGGCCAGCAGGAAGGGGAGCAGGGTGTCGGGTGCGTCCACGGTGTAGAGGTTGGGCTCCCGCTGTTTTTCGTTATGTTCCATAGTAACCGCCTTTTTCTGCCGCCTGGGGCAGGATGCTTTTTTGACTTCTCAGATAGTTTACCACGTTCACGGGAAAAAGTCCACGAAATTCCGGCGGACAGGCAAGTGGGGCCGGGTGGCCGCATATTCTTGCCAGAGGTGATTGCTGTGGGGGAAAAGGAGGGCCTGCTGGCCCGGGCCTCCCGGATGTTCGACCTGCCCGCCGACGCGGTGGCGGGGGTGCCCCGGGTGGAGATCATAGGGGACGGGGAGCTTCGCATGGCCCCCCACCGGGGCATTCTGGCCTACGGAACAGAGGAGATCCACATATCCGGGGGGAAGATGGTGGTGCTGGTGCGGGGCCAGGGTCTGGAGCTGCGGGCCATGACGCCGGAGGAGCTGCTGATCACCGGAACCATCACCGCGGTAGAATTCATGAGGTAGTTCTTTTTCTCGAGAGAAAAAGAACCAAAAAGAGCTTGAAACCGTTACCAACGTGGATGCAGTCGGGAAGTTGTCCGTCGGCAACGAAATGCGGATCTTGCCGGGAAAGGGGGGAGGGAAGGAATGAAGAAGCTCATCAACCTATTGCTGGGCTATGTGGAGATCGCCGTCACCGGGGCTTTCCCGGAGCGGCTGCTGAACCTGTGCGCCCAGAACCGGCTGCAATTTTGGCGGCTGCGCTGGACGGACGAGACCAGCTTCACCTTCCGGATAGCCCTCCGGGACCGCAAGCGGCTGAACGAACTGGCCCAGCGGGCCATGTGCGATCTGGAGGAGCGAAGCCGCCGGGGGGCGGCGGTGGCGGCGGAGCGGATGGTGGAGCACCGCTGGGGCTTCCTGCTTGGGCTGGGCTTTTGCGTGCTGGCGGTGGGCTTCCTGTCCCGGTTTCTGCTGGTGATCGAGGTGACGGGCAACGAGCGGGTGCCCACCGCTGTGATCCTGTCCCAGCTCCAGCGGGCGGGGGTGCGGCCCGGAGCCTTCGGCCCCGCCATCCGGGAGCGGGAGGCGGCCAACACCGCCCTGCTGGGCCTGCCCGAGCTGTCCTACCTGGCGGTGAACATCTACGGCACCCGGGCGGAAATCATCGTCCGGGAGGTGGAGAAGGCCCCGGAGCTGCTGAAGGAGGACGTGCCCGCCGACATTGTGGCGGCAGCGGACGGCATCATTGAGGACATTCAGGCCGACTCCGGCCGGGCCCTGTTCCAGGACGGAGACGTGGTGGCCAGGGGCGAGACGCTCATATCCGGTGTGCTGGATCTAAAGGAGCCGGAGGGAGGGACGGTGGATCTGGGCAGCCTGGTGGTGCACGCCGCGGGCAGCGTCACCGCCCGCACCTGGCGCACCCTGGAGGAGACCATCCCCCTCGCCGGACAGGTCAAGGAGTACACCGGAGAGGAGGCCCGGGAGTACCACATAAAAATTTTGTGGTTTGAGCTGGATTTTTTTGAAAACAGTAGCATTTCCGGTGGGAGATATGATAAAATAACAGAGACTGCGGATCTGACCCTGTTTGGACGGCCCATGCCCGCCTCTCTCACCACCGTCACCCGCCGGGGCTACACCCTCCGGGAGGAGCCAGTGGACGCAGAGGCGGCGGCCGGGAAGTTGGAGGAGCTGCTGCTGTTCCGGCTGGAGAAGCTGATGGAGGCGCGGCAGGGCGAGGCCCTGCGTACCGACTTCGTCACCCGGCAGGAGAACGGGCGGCTGACGGTCACCCTGCTGGCGGAGTGCCGGGAGGAGATCGGCCGCACCGTGGAGCGGGACGGGGAAGTGGGGCGGGTGTACGGAACCCCGCCGGAGGATACCAAAGACAACGGCTGAGGCCGTATCAAAGGAGAGACAAATGACAGAACAGACCATCAGCATCGAGCGGATGGAGGAGGCCGTCAACCTGTTCGGCCTGTTTGACGAGAACATCCGCCTGATTGAGCAAGAGCTAAACGTGTCGGTGGTAAACCGGGAGTCCAACCTGAAGATCTCCGGCGAGGGGGAGAACGTCATGCTGGCGGTGAAGGCCATCCAGGGCCTGCTCACCCTGTCCGCCAAGGGGGAGTCCATCGGCCAGCAGAACGTGCGGTATATCATCGAGCTGGTGCGGGCGGGCAACGAGGGCAAGATCGCCCAGCTGGCTGGGGACGTGGTGTGCGTCACCGCCAAGGGCAAGCCCATCAAGGCCAAGACCATCGGCCAGAAAAAATACGTGGACGCCATCAAGGGCAGCACCGTCACCATCGGCGTGGGCCCCGCCGGCACCGGCAAGACCTACCTGGCGGTGGCGGCGGCGGTGGCGGCCTTCCGAGAGAAGCAGGTGAACCGCATCATCCTCACCCGGCCCGCCGTGGAGGCGGGGGAGCGGCTGGGCTTCCTGCCCGGGGATCTGCAATCCAAGGTGGATCCCTACCTGCGGCCGCTGTACGACGCGCTGTTCGATATGCTGGGGGCGGAGACGTACCAGAAGTACCTGGAGCGGGGCAATATTGAGGTGGCCCCCCTGGCCTATATGCGGGGCCGGACGCTGGACGACAGTTTCATCATCCTGGACGAGGCCCAGAACACCAGCCGGGAGCAGATGAAGATGTTCCTCACCCGGCTGGGCTTTGGCTCCAAGATCGTCATCACCGGCGACGCGACGCAAATTGACCTGCCGGCAGACAAGGCGTCCGGGCTGAAGGAGGCCATGCGGGTGTTGAAGGGCGTGGAGGACATCTCCATCTGCCAGCTCACCGGGGCGGACGTGGTGCGCCATGTCATCGTCCAGCGGATTATCAAGGCGTATGAGGACGACGAGAAGCGGCGGGCGGCGAAACGGGACAAGCGGTAGGGACGGCGGGGGAGGAGCGGCAGGCCAGGGCTCTCTCTACAGGCCAGCCCAAGGCTACGGGGCGCTGAGGACTGGCCCTCCGGTCGAGCCCTGGCCTGCCGCTCCACGAGACGGATCGCGTTAGACCTTTTCCAGGCAGGCGTCGGTCAGCTGCATCCCGAGACATAGACCCTGGTAGAAGGACCAGAGGCCGTGGCCCTGGATGGGGAGATCCCGAAAGTAATCGGGCCAGAAGCTGGGATCGGGTTCGGTGACGAAATAGCGGTAAAGCTGTTCCACAATAACAGGAATGTCGGGTTCCATTTGAATGCCTCCTTAACACGTACTTTCTTGTACGTGTTATTATACACGGCTTTCTTGTACGTGTCAAGAGGGAAGTGGGAAAATGATTTTTAACGAACGACTGAAAATATTAAGGGCGGAAAAAGGCTTGACGCAGGAGGAAGCCGCTGGTACACTCGGTTTTAACTATCGCCATTACCAGCGGCTGGAAGCGGACGGGCATTTGCCGAATTACAAAAGCCTGCTGCAAATTGCCGATTTTTTTGAAGTGTCGGTAGACTGGCTCATGGGCCGTACGGAGAAACGGGAGGTCAACCGGTAATGCCAAACCACAACATCATATTCTCCGCCAATGTTCCCGGTGTGGACGAGGGCCTGTGCTCCTTCCTGCGGAAGGTGATCCGCACAGCGCTGTCCGCCGAGGGGGTAGAGACGCCCTGTGAAGTGAATGTGCTTGTCACCAATGATGCGGGCATTCATCAGATTAACCTGGATATGCGGGGGGTGGACGCCCCCACCGACGTGCTGTCCTTCCCCATGTTCAACCTGGCCCCGGGGGACAAGCCGTCCCAGGCAGATGCCGACCCCGCCACCGGCCTGGTGCCTTTAGGCGATATGTGCCTTTCTCTGGAGCGGGCAAAGGCCCAGGCCAAGGAGTACGGGCACTCCAACCGCCGGGAGCTGGCCTACTTAGCGGTGCACTCTGTGCTCCACCTGCTGGGCTACGACCACCTGGACGAGGGGCCTATGAAGGCCCGGATGCGCTCACGGGAGGAGGCCGTCATGGCGGAGCTGGGCCTGGAACGGGATTGAAGGACAACCACAAAATGCTCAAGAAAGTTGAGGATCACCTATGAACATCAAGAAAAGCGGCATCATCACCATCTGCGGACGGCCCAACGTGGGCAAGTCCACCCTGACCAACACCCTGGCGGGGGAGAAGGTGGCCATCGTCTCCCCCAAGCCCCAGACCACCCGGAACCGGATCTGTGCCGTCCTCAACCGGGGGGACAGCCAGTTCGTGTTTGTGGACACGCCGGGGCTGCACCGCGCCCGCACCCGGCTGGGCGACTACATGGTGAAGGTGGTGCGCCAGTCGGTGGCGGACGTGGACGGGGTGATGCTGCTGGTGGAGCCGGTGGATCACATCGGCCCCCCGGAACAGGAGCTCATCGCCCGGATCAAGGCCCTGGGCGCCCCCGCCGCGCTGGTGATCAACAAGATCGACGCGGTGGAGAAGGAGAAGCTGCTGTCGGTGATGGCAGTCTACGGAGCGGCCCACGACTGGGACGCGGTGGTGCCCATCTCGGCTATGACCGGCGAGGGGGTGGACGAGCTGCTGGAGGTGCTGGGCGGCTGGCTGCCCGAGGGACCCCAGCTGTTCCCCGACGGGGCAGTGACGGATCAGCCGGAGCGGCAGATCATGGCGGAGATCGTCCGGGAGAAGCTGCTGCGGGAGCTGGACAAGGAGATCCCCCACGGCACGGCGGTGGAGGTGACAAAATTCTCCCAGCGGGACAACGACATCATCGACTGCCATGTGACCATCTACTGTGAGAAGGCGTCCCACAAGGGGATCATCATCGGCAAGGGCGGGGCCATGCTGAAAAAGATCAGCACCCAGGCCCGGCAGGACATGGAGACGTTCATGGGGGCCAAGGTGTACTTGGAGACTTGGGTGAAAGTGAAGGAGAACTGGCGGGACAACCCGGCGGCGATTCAGAACTTCGGTTATACGGAGGACTGAGCCATGGTGGAAATTGAGCGGTGGATGGCCGGACTCCGGGAGAAGCTGACTGAGCGGTTCGGCCCCCGGCTGCTGTTTCTGGGGTTACAGGGCAGCTACGGCCGGGGCGAGGCCAATGAGGACAGCGACATCGACGTGGTGACGGTGCTGGATCGGGTGGAACTGTCCGATTTGGACGCTTACCGGGTGATTGTGCGGAATATGCCCGAGGGGGAAAAGGCCTGCGGCTTCCTGTGCGGGGCGGCGGAGCTGAAAAGCTGGCCCAAGTATGACCTGCTGGCGGTGGCCCGGGACACCCGGGACGTGTACGGAACGCTGGCGGAGCTGCTGCCGTCCTTTGGCCAAGGCGATGTGGCGGAGGCCGCCGCCATCGGCGCGTCGGGGCTCTACCACGCCGCCGTCCACACCTATCTGTACGCGGACAGGGAGAGCTGGCCCGGCTTTTTGAAGGAGGCCCATAAGGGGGCGTTTTTCACCCTCCGGGCCCTGCGTGAGCTGCGTACCGGGGAGAATGTGCGGGCCAAACGGGAGCTGCTGCCCCTGCTGGAGGGGGACGAGCGGGCGCTTTTGGCTTACGGGCTGTCCCCCACGGACGAGCCGTTGGAGGATGTCTTTGCCCGCCTGGTGCGCTGGAGCGCCGCCGCCATGGCGGAAGCAAATGGATGGGAGAGCCGGTCATGAAACAGAAAGAGAAAAAAGAACGCAAGCTCACCGAGGCCGAGCTGCGCCGCAAGGAGCGGTTCCAGGCGCTGGTGGCGGACATGGAGGGGCAAGGCTGGGCGGTTCGCGACCTGACCATCGGTGCGGTAAAGGCCAACATCCTGGCCATTGTGGTGATGGCCCCCTTTGTGGTGCTGTTCACCGTCTGGTATCTGGTGGTGAACGGCAGTCTGGGGGACAATTTGTCCCTGCCGGGGCTGCTTGTGCTGCTGGGGGTGTTCCTGGTGCTGATCGTGGCCCACGAGGGGATCCACGCCCTGGTGTGGGGCCTGTGCGCCCCCAGCGGTTTCCATTCCATCGAGTTCGGCGTCGTCTGGGCGGTGCTGTCCCCCTACTGCACCTGCGCCGAGCCCATGAAAAAGGGGCAGTACCTGCTGGGATCCGCCATGCCCACCCTAATCCTGGGCTTCGGGCTGGGGGCTGTGGCCGTCTACACGGGGGTGAGCCTGCTGCTCTACCTGTCCGTGCTGATGATCCTGGGCGGCGGTGGGGACTTCTGCATCATCCTGAAACTGCTGGCCTACCGGCCCCGAGGCGAGGCGGTGTACTGCGATCACCCCTATGAGGTGGGCCTTGTGGCCTTTGAGCGGCCTGCTGGGGCCTGATCAAACGCACGCAAAATTTCCCTGTCATAAACGCCGCGCTCCCGTCCATGCTATCAGCGTGGACAGATGAGCCTCTCTCCCCGCCGAAGGCGGGGAGAGAGGCACTTCCTCCATCCATGCGATCAACGTGGACAGACGGGAGGGACGGAAATGAACACAGAGCTTTGGAATCTGTTTTGGACTACCGGGATGCCGGAGGCCTGGCTCATGAGCCGGGACGGGGCGCGTCCCGTCCTCGGCGGGATGGAGACGGGGGACGGGCGGGATCCGTCCGGCCCGCTGACCTGCGGGCCCAGCCTGTCGGGTAATGTGCCCGGCGGTCCGGAACGGCTGTACTGAATTCAGCGCGCCCCACACCGGGGCGTACATAGGAGCGTCATTATGCACCTGACCACCAATGCCCTCGTGCTGCGCGAGGTGAACTACAAGGAATCGGATAAAATCCTCACCCTGCTGACGGAACAGGAGGGCAAACTCACCGTGTCCGCCCGGGGGTGCCGGAAGAAGGACAGCCCCATCGCCGCCGCCTGCCAGCTGCTGGCCTGGGGGGAGTTCACCCTGTATGAGTTCCGGGAGATGTGGTCGGTGAAGGAGACGGCGTCGGAGCGGCTGTTCGAGGGGGTTCGGACGGATCTGGAAAAGCTGTCCCTGGCCAGCTACCTGGCGGAGGTGGCCGAGGCGCTGGCGGAGGAGGGCCAGCCCGATCCCGGTTTGCTGTCGGTGACGCTGAACTGCCTTCACGCCCTGGATAAGCTGCCGACGCCCCCGGTCCAGGTCAAGACCGCCTTCGAGTGGCGGGCCATGGCACTGGCGGGGTATGAGCCCCAGCTGGAGCGGTGCGGGGTGTGCTTCCGGGAAAAGCCGGTGGAGCCCCACATCCACCTGGGGGAGGGCACCGTCCACTGCGCCGCCTGCCGGGACAGGCTGGGGGAAGGGGTGTCCATGCCGCTCACCGACTCGGCGCTGGCCGCCCTACGGCACGTGGTGTGGGGGCCCCGAAAGCGGCTGCTGTCCTTCCGTTTGGACGGGGAGAGCATGAAGCGTTTAGGCGACGCCTCGGAGGCCTATCTCATGACCCGGCTGGAGCGGGGCTTCCGGACGCTGGACTTCTACAAATCCATCACGTATAAACCTATGGGGGCGCCGTCCTGACGGGCCCCGAACCTACATTGAGGAACAAAAGTATGACACAGCTATTTGAAAAATCCATCGAAACCCTGGAGCTGCCCCGGGTACTGGCACTGCTGGCCAACGAGGCGGTGACCGAGGAGGGCAAGGAGCGCTGTCTGGCCCTGCGGCCCGTCCCCGTGCAAAACGACGTGAGCCGCCTACAAAAGCAGACCTCTGCCGCCTTTGACCTGCTGGTGAAACACGGCACCCCGTCCCTGTCGGGCATACGCCCGGTGGCGGCGGCCCTCCAGCGGGCGGATCGGGGGGGCGCGCTGAACACCCGGGAGCTGCTGGATATCGCCCAGGTGCTGCGCTGCGCCCGAAACGTCCGGGAATACGGCGCCGGGAACGGGGAGGTCAAGACCGTCCTGGACGGCTACTTCGAGAGCCTCACCGCCAACCGCTTTTTGGAGGACAAGATCACCGGCTCCATCCTCAGCGAGGAGGAGATCGCTGACGCCGCCTCCCCGGAGCTGGCCGACATCCGGCGGCACATCCGGGCGGCGGCGGGCAAGGTGCGGGACGTGCTCAACCGGCTCATCTCGTCCAACCAGTCCAAATATTTGCAGGACGCCATCATCACCATGCGGGGCGGGCGGTACGTGGTGCCCGTCAAGAGCGAGCACAAGAACGAGATTCCCGGCCTTGTCCACGACGTGTCCGGCTCGGGCGGGACGTTCTTCATCGAGCCCATGGGGGTGGTGAACGCCAACAACGAGCTGCGGGAGCTCCAGGTCAAGGAGCAGAAGGAGATCGAGCGCATTTTAGCGGAGCTGTCCGCCGACTGCGCCGGCTTCAAGACCGACATCGAGGACGACTATCAGACCCTGGTGTCCCTGGACTGCATCTTTGCCCGGGCCAAGCTGTCCTCCGCCATGGGGGCCATGGAGCCCGCCCTGGGGGATCACATCGAGCTGCACCGGGCCCGGCACCCGCTGCTGGATCCCAAGACCGCCGTCCGCAACAATTTGAAGCTGGGCGGGGGGTTCGACACCCTGGTGATCACCGGCCCCAACACCGGCGGCAAGACGGTGACGCTGAAAACCCTGGGCCTGCTCACCCTGATGGCCCAGTGCGGGCTGCACATTCCGGCGGCGGACGGTTCCATGGTGAAGGTGTGCTCCGCCGTGCTGGCGGACATCGGGGACGAGCAGTCCATCGACCAGTCCCTGTCCACCTTCTCCTCCCACATGACCAACATTGTGGCCATTCTGGAGCAGGCGGACGACGAGACGCTGATTTTGTTCGACGAGCTGGGTGCGGGTACCGACCCGGTGGAGGGCGCGGCCCTGGCCGCCGCCATCATCGAGTCCGCCCGGGCCATGGGGGCCCATGTGGCCGCCACCACCCATTACGCCGAGCTGAAGGTGTACGCCATGACCACCAGGGGGGTGGAAAACGCCTCCTGCGAGTTCAACGTGGAGACCCTGGCCCCCACCTACCGGGTGCTCATCGGCATACCGGGCAAATCCAACGCCTTTGCTATCTCCCGGCGGCTGGGCCTGCCCGACTATATCATCCAGAAGGCCGCCGACCGCATCGACGCGGAAAATGTACGCTTTGAGGACGTGCTCAGCCAGTTGGATATCCAGCGGCAGGCCATGGAGAAGGAGAAGGAGCAGGCCGCCCAGCTGCGCCGGGAGATGGAGGAGGCCCGCGCCCAGGCGGAGCAGTACCGCCAGCGGATCGAGGAGGAGCGCCGAAAGGCCACCGAGAAGGCCCAGGCAGAGGCCCGCGCCATTATTGAGCAGGCCCGGGACGCGGCGGATCAGACCTTTAAGGAGCTCAACGAGATGCGCCGCCGCCAGGAGCAGAGCCGGGAGTGGATCGACGACAACGAGGAGCGGGCTGAGCTGCGCCGGAAGCTGAACGAGGCGGACGCCGCCCTGGGCGGACAAAAAGAGGAGCTGCCGCCCCCGCCGCCCACCCGGGACGCGGCGCTGGGCGACACGGTGGAGCTGATCAAAATGGGCACCCAGGCGGAGGTCGTCGGGGTGAACAGGGACGGCACCCTCCAGCTCCAGGCGGGTATTTTGAAGCTGAAGGCCAGACAGGAGGAGGTGCGGGTGCTGGAGGACATCACCGCCCGAAAGAAGCAGAGCGCGAAGGACAAGGCCAGGGCCGCCTCAGTGAGCCGGCCTTTCCGGGCAGCTGCCGCCAAAGCGGAGCTGGATCTGCGGGGCATGATGGTGGACGAAGCCCTGGGCGCGGTGGATCTGTTCCTGGACAACGCCCTCATGGGCAAGCTGGAGACGGTGACCATCATCCACGGCAAGGGCACCGGCGCATTGCGAAAGGCGGTGCGGGAGCATCTGAAAAAGAGCCGCTATGTGAAGGAGTACCGCCCCGGTGTGTATGGCGAAGGGGAGGACGGCGTGACGGTGGCCACGCTGCGGTAACAAAGGCATGCAGATCGCCCCGCCGGCCGCTGTCCGCCCCCTGCGGACGAGAAAAGTAGTAAATTGTAGGCGGTTTTACCGAAAGAGCCTGTGAGAATTTGGTGAAAATGCTCTTGACGTTTGGGGGCTAAATTTGGTATCCTATCAGCGTGCAAAGATTCGGAGCGGGGGCAGGCGGCAGGAGCTGTCCAGAGCCGAAACTTTTATGATGGAGGGGAACGCTCATGTTCATGAAAGAGACTACGGTAAACAACCAGGTCGGCCTGCACGCCCGTCCGGCCACGTTTTTTATCCAAAAAGCCAACGAGTTCAAAAGCTCCATCTGGGTGGAGAAGGAAGACCGCCGCGTGAACGCCAAGAGCCTGCTGGGCGTGCTGTCCCTGGGCATCGTGAAGGGCACGGCCATCAACCTCATTGCCGACGGCCCCGATGAGGAGGCCGCCATCAACGCCTTGGTGGAACTGATCAACTCCGAGTTTTCCGAGTAAACCTGACTCACATTGAAAAGCGCCGCGGTGAGCGGCGCTTTTTTTCCCTTTGCAGGCTTTACTGAAGGCCCCGAGGCTGACCGCCCCCCGAGAAAGGAGCTCCCATGACATTTGAGGAACTGCGGGACAAGGCCCACGCCCTCCCCCTGAAGCCCGGTGTATACATCATGCAGAACGCCGCCAGCGAGGTCATCTACGTGGGCAAGGCCAAGGCGCTGAAAAACCGGGTGAGCCAATATTTCCAGGATCAGTCCCGGCACAACGAAAAGACCCGGGCCATGGTGAGCCAGATCGACCACTTCGACGTGATCGTGGTGCAGTCGGAATTCGAGGCCCTGGTGCTGGAATGCGCCCTCATCAAGCGGCATCAACCCCGGTACAATATCCTGCTGAAGGACAGCAAGGGCTTTCCCTACATCCGGCTGTCCCCGGGGGACTACCCGAGATTTTCCCTGGCCGCCCGGGCGGAGGACGACGGGGCCCGGTACTTCGGCCCCTATGGCTCCCGGTTTGCCAGCCAGGGGATCATTGACGCCCTGCGGGAGGCCCTGCGGCTGCCCGCCTGTCGTCGGAAGTTTCCCAAGGACATCGGAAAAGAACGGCCCTGCCTCAACTTCCACATGGGTGTGTGCGACGGTTACTGTCGCCCCGAGATGGATCAGTCCCAGTACAAGCGCTCCATCGACCAGGCGGTGCGGCTGCTGGAGGGGCGGCTGGACGAGGTGGTGGACGAGCTGACGGCGGAGATGGATCTGGCGGCGGAGGAACTGCGGTTTGAGAAAGCCGCCCAGCTCCGGGATCGCATCCGGGCCATCCAGCTGCTGTCCACCCGGCAGAAGGCGGTGGCGGGCTCCCTGGCGGACACCGACGTGGTGGGCTACCACCGGGGGGAGGCCAAGAGCTGCTTTGTGGTGCTGCACTACATGGGCGGCGAGCTGGCGGCTAAGGACTGGGAGCTGCTGGGCATTCCCATGGAGGACGAGCAGACCACCGTCTCCACCCTGGCGGCCCAGTATTACGGCGGGCGGGGGCAGCTGCCCCGGCAGATCCTACTGCCCTGCGACATCGACGAGCAGGTGGAGCTGGCCCGTATGCTCACGGAGGCGGTAGGCCGAAAGGTAGAGGTGCTCACCCCCCAGCGGGGGGCCAAGATGGAGCTGGTGCGCCTGGCCAACGAGAACGCCGCCGAGGAGGTGCTCCGGGCCACCACGGCGGAGGAGCGCCGCTCCAAGCTCACCGAGGCCCTGGGAGGGCTGCTGGGGCTGGACGGGCCGCCCCACCGGATCGAGGCGTTCGATATCTCCAACACGGGCAGCTCGGACATTGTGGCATCTATGACCGTCCATATCGACGGCAGGCCGCTGAAGCGGGACTACCGCCATTTCAAGCTGAAGGATATGTCCCACGCAGACGACTACGCCTCCATGGAGCAGGTGGTGGAGCGGCGGTTCCGGCGCTGGTTGGACGGGGACGAGAGGTTTGCCGACAGGCCCGATCTGCTGCTCATCGACGGCGGCGCGGGGCAGGTGAGGGCGGCCCGGGAGGCGCTGGACAAGCTGGGGTTAGGGGACATCCCGGCCTACGGCATGGTGAAGGACAATCGCCACCGCACCCGGGCCCTTCAGGCCGGGGACGGTCGGGAGATCGGCATACAGTCCAACCAGGCCCTGTTCGCCATGATCGGCCGCATCCAGGAGGAGACCCACCGCTTCGCCATTGAGTTCCACCGCCAGCAGCAGGCGGGGCACCTGAAGGGCTCGGCGCTGGACGGGGTTCCCGGGGTGGGGCCCGCCCGGAAGGCTCAGCTTTTGAAGGCGTTCAAGAGCGTGAAGGCGGTACGGGAGGCCTCGCTGGAGGAGCTGACGGCGGTGGTGCCGAAGAATACCGCCCAGGCGGTCTATCTGCACTTCCACCCCAAGCGGGAGGAGACGAAACAGGAGGGAACGCCATGAGAGTGATCACGGGAACCGCCCGGGGGCGGCGGCTGGCGGAGCTGCCCGGACTGGATACCCGGCCCACCACGGATCGGGTGAAGGAGGGGCTGTTCAGTGCCATCCAGTTCGACATCGAGGGCAGGCGGGTGCTGGATCTGTTCGCCGGCACCGGCCAGCTGGGCATCGAGTGCCTGAGTCGGGGGGCGGCCTTCTGCGACTTTGTGGACAGCGCCCCCAAGGCGTTGGAGGTGGTGCGGAAAAACATCCACACCTGTGGCTTTGAGGAGCGATCCGCCTGCCACGGAAAGGATTTTGCCGCCTATCTCAACCGGTGCCGGGAGAAATACGGGCTGGTGTTTCTGGACCCCCCCTACGCCTCGGGAAACCTGGAACGGGCCCTGGAGCTTATCGCGGCGATTGACATTGTGGTAGAACATGGTATAATGGTTTGCGAAAGCCCGGCGGATCACCTCTTGCCGGAGCTCCCGGCCCCTTATGAGAAGGGGAGGGAGTACCGCTATGGGAAGATCAAATTCACCCTGTACCGCAGGAGGACAAGCCAATGAGACGCGCCGTCTATCCCGGCAGCTTTGACCCGGTGACCTTGGGCCACCTGGACGTGATCAAGCGGGCCGCCGCCATTTTCGATGAGCTGATCGTATGCGTCAGCGTAAATTCCGCCAAGGATTCCGGCCTGTTCTCCCCTGAGGAGCGGGTGGAGCTAATCCGACAGGTGACGGAGGATCTGCCCAACGTAAAGGTGGATTGCTCCCGGGAGCTGGTGGCGGAGTACGCCCGGAAGAACCGTTCCCGGGTGCTGGTGAAGGGGCTGCGGGCGGTGTCCGACTACGAGGCGGAGATCCAGATGGCCATGATCAACGCCAAGCTCTATCCCAAGCTGGACACGGTATTTTTATACACCCGGCCCAAATATGCCTTCCTCAGCTCCACGGTGGTGAAGGAGATGGCCCGGTACGGGGCGGATCTGTCCGACTTCGTGCCCCGGCAGATCATCGAGGAGGTGCGCGCCAAGGTGGCGGGCACCGCCCCCCGGGAGGGCTGATTGTTTCCCGTTCGCAACCCATTGATAAAGGAGAGGATCTAAGATGGCGACTGCCGTAGACGAACTGCTGGATATGCTGTTCGACATGATTGACGAGGCGAAGAACGCCGCGTTCAGCGGGGACAAGTGTGTGATCGACCGGGACAAGGCGCTGGATCTCATTGAGGATGCCAAGAAGCAGCTCCCGGTGGATCTGGCCGAGGCCCGCAAGATCCTCAGTGCTCGGAACGAATATATCGCCACGGCCAAGCGGGAGGCGGAGGAGATCCGCAAGCGGGCGGAGATCGAGGCCAACCAGATGGTGAGCGAGGCCCCCGTGATGAACCAGGCCCGGCAGAAGGCCCGGGAGATCGTGGCCCATGCCGAGGAGGAGGCCAAAAAGACCTGCCGGGAGACCAACGAATACTGTGTGGATCTGCTGCGCCGCACGGAGGACGCCCTGGCCGCCGCCCACGCGGAAATGCGTCAGGTGCACAACCAGTTCCGCTCCGGCATGGGATCCACGGGGGGAGGCTCCTCCTCCGGGAGCAGCAGGATGTACGATGCCGAGGCCGACGAGTAATACCCCAAATATGGGACAACAAAAACAGGGAAAATCCCGCCGTGTATGGATACGGCGGGATTTTTTGCGCACAATTTCAGAAAAGAGGCGGCTGAGCGGGAGTGATATAAAACAAATGTTTGTGCGAACAAATGGTTTATAATAGCCAAAAAAAGCCAATTTAGGCGGAAAAAAGTTCTTGCTTTTTCCTGGGGGGTAGAGTATACTGAGAGCACAATGGAGTGAAATGGAGGAGATCTTCTATTTCATGGAGTAGATTGGAGGGAAAGAGATGACCGGCACCTATGAGCACAGCATCGATGCCGCCGGCCGTCTCATCGTGCCCTCCAAGCTGCGGGACAAGCTGGGCGACACCTTTTACCTGGCGGTGGGGGTGAAGGAAAACCTGACCCTCTACCCCATGGAGACGTGGGACAAGCTCCGGGCCAGGGTGTCCGAGCTGTCCACCACCGACGCGGCGGCCATGGATCTGTTCTTCGCCAGCGCACAGCTGTGCGAAGCGGACAAACAGTGGCGGTTCCAGATCCCCTCCTATCTGAAGGACTACGCCAAGATCGACAAGGACGTGGTGGTGACGGGCAACAACGACCGGGCCCAGATCTGGAGCGCGGAGAACTGGAAGGCCAAGACCCGCCAGCAGCTCAACCCCGAGACCATCGCCAACCTGATGAAGAACCTGGGGATCTGATATGGAATATACCCACAAGCCGGTGCTCCTGCGGGAGTGCCTGAGCGGTTTGAATATCCGCCCCGATGGGATCTACGTGGACGGCACCCTGGGCCGGGCGGGCCATTCCCGGGAGATCGCGGCGCGGCTCACAACCGGGCGGCTCATCGCCATCGACCGGGACAAGGCCGCCCTGGACACGGCCCCTGCCCGGTTCGGGGATCTGATGGATCGGGTGACCCTGGTGCGGGGAAATTTCGGGGAACTGCCCCACATCCTCTCCCGGCTGGGAATCGCCGGGGTGGACGGGATGCTGTTTGACTTCGGGGTGTCCTCCCCCCAGTTGGACGACGGCAGCCGGGGGTTCTCCTACCTCCAGGACGCAACCCTGGATATGCGCATGGATCAGTCCGCCCCCCTCACCGCCCGGGAGGTGGTGAACGGCTGGAGCTATGAGGAGCTGCGCCGCATCCTCTGGCAGTACGGCGAGGAGCGGTACTCCGGTCCCATCGCCGCCGCCATCGTCCGCCGGCGGGAGGAGCGCCCCATCGAGACCACCGGAGAGCTGGCGGAGCTCATCCGCGCCGCCATGCCTGCCAAGGCCCGGCGGGAGAAGCAGCACCCCGCCAAGCGCTCCTTCCAGGCCATCCGCATCGCGGTGAATGACGAGCTGGGCGAGGTGGAGCGGTTGTTGGAGGGCGTCCTGTCCCTGTTGAATTCGGGGGGGAGGCTGGCCATCATCTCGTTCCACTCCCTGGAGGATCGGCTGGTGAAAACCGCCTTCGCGGACTGGGCCAGGGGTTGCACCTGCCCGCCGGATTTTCCGGTGTGCGTGTGCGGCAAGACTCCCAGGGTAAAGCTGGTGGGCAGGAGGCCCATCACCGCCGGCGAAGAAGAAGTAAATGAGAACCCCCGCGCCCGCAGCGCCAAGCTGCGAATCGCGGAAAAGCTATAAACCCCGAACCCCGCGGGCGCGCGGCGGGAAGCAGGGGGCCACACAAAGGAGACGTATCCCATGGCAGAGCAGAGGAGAAATAGAAGATACCGCACCAGCGGCAACGTGGCCTACCAGCCCGAGGTGGAGCAGGAGCCCCTGCGGGCGGAGCCTGCCCGCCGGGAGCGAATTCACGGCAATACCGTCCGCCGGCCGGAACCTGCCCGCCGTCCGTCCATCCAGCCCCGCCGCCGTCCAGCCCGGCGGCCCGACGTACAGGTACGCACCCAGACCGCCGTGGCGCCCTTCGCCGTGGTGGGGGTGTTCGCCGTGCTGGTGTGCACCCTGCTGCTGGTGGTGAGCATCGCCCAGCTGGCGGTGGCCAACAACGACATGGTGGAGCTGCGGGGCGAGCTGACCGATCTCCAGGACGAGGGTCGGGCGCTCCAGGCCAAGTATGAACTGATCTTCGACCTGGAGGCCATTGAGAAGCAGTTTCTGTCCAACGGATCCATGGTGCGGGGCCGGGCGGGGCAGACGGTCTATCTGGATCTGTCCGAGCCGGACAGCGTGGTGTACTACGACGGCGCGGGGGAGGGCCTTTCCGCCCTGCTCCAGCGGGCGGAACAGTATTTGGCAAATCTGCTGTCATAAGCGGACAGGCGGGGCACATAAACTTGCCATAGACAGAAGACGCCGGGGCGCGAGAAATGATAGGTTTCCCGCGCCCCTCTTTCCCATTTTCTTGGAGGTAACCCCCTATGCAGGATCCCAAACGAACGCCCCGCAGCCGCGACCACGGCAGGAGCAACCGCAGTCTGTTCCGGCGCACCATCGCTTTGATGCTGGCGCTGGGGATCGGGCTGTTTATCCCCCTGGTGGGGCAGCTCTACAAGCTCCAGATCGTGGAGCACGCCCAGTGGGAGGAGAAGGCCGCCATCCAGCAGACCAAGAGCATCTCCGTCAACGCCAACCGGGGGACGATCTATGACCGGGAGGGCCGCACCATGGCCATGTCCGCCACGGTCTACAAGCTGATCCTCTCCCCCCTGGATCTGTACAACTCGGTGGAGCAGGAGGACTACAAGGACGAGGCGGGGAAGCTGGATCCGGACGCCTACAAGCAGGCCCTCTACAACCGACGGAAGCTCATTGTGGATTGGCTGGTGGAGACCTTCGACTATGACGAGGACTGGCTCTGGAAGCAGATGGAAAAGATCAACAACGGCTGGATCGAGCTGGAGACCGAGATGGAGGAGGAGGACGCGGAAAAAGTCCGAACCTTCACCAGCAAGAACCGGATCACCGGCCTGCTCTACACCACCCCCTCCAGCAAGCGGTACTACCCCTTCTCCTCAGTGGGCTCCCACGTGCTGGGCTATCTGTCCAAGAACAAGACCAGCGGCGACCGGAAGGTGGGCGCCCAGGGCATCGAGGCGGTGTACGAGGACGTGCTGTCCGGGGATCTGGGCCGGGTGGTGGTCTCCAAAAACGGCGCGGGCGGGGAGATGATCTCCGGATATGAGACGTACTTCGACGCGGAGGACGGCTGCGACGTGACCCTCACCCTGGATGAGCGCATACAGGCCATGCTGGAGCAGACCCTGGAGGAGGGCATTGAAACCTACGACGTGCAGAACGGGGCCTTCGGCCTGGTGATCAACCCCAAAACCGGGGCAGTGCTGGCCATGGCCAGCAGCCCGGACTTCGACCCCAATAGCTACTCTAAGATCCTTGACGAGGATCTACAGCAGGAGCTGGCAGAGGTGGCGGCGGAGAAGGGCGAGGACAGCGAGGAGTACGGCGAGGCATGGAAAGCCGCCTGGGATAAGCAGATGCGCAACCGGGCGATTGGGGACGCCTACGAGCCTGGTTCCGTGTTCAAGCCCATCACCGTGGCCATGGCGCTGGAGGAGGGGGCCGTCTCCCTGAACGACCACTTCTACTGCGGCGGCTCCCTGCAGCAGAACGGCTGGCCCAAGCCCATCAGCTGCCATAAAAAGGCGGGGCATCTCGACCAGGATCTCACCCATGTGGTGATGAACTCCTGCAACGTGGGCCTGATGAAGATCGCCGAGAAGCTGGGCGGCGAGACCATGTGGAAGTATTTCGAGGACTTCGGCCTGTTCGACAAGACGGGCATCGACCTGAACGGGGAGCTGCCCCAGGGCATCTTCTGGCCCGGCGGCGAGGAGTATTTCACAGGCCCCTACGGTTCCACCTCCGTGGCCACCAGCTCCTTCGGGCAGACCTTCGGCATCAGCCCCCTACAGATGATCACCGCCTTCGCCGCCGTCATCAACGGCGGGCACCTGCTCCAGCCCTATCTGGTGCAGTCCATCGCCGACGGGGACGGGAACACCGTGTTTTACCACGAAACCACCGAGGTGCGGCAGGTGGTCAGCGAGGACACCTCCAACAAGGTGCGGGGCATTTTGGAGCAAGTGGTGAGCACCAAGGAGGGCTCCGGCCACAACGCCAGCCAGAGCGGCTACCGCATCGGCGGCAAGACGGGCACCTCGGAGAACATCGCCATCAAGAACATCGACCCGGACAA
Organism: uncultured Oscillospiraceae bacterium; assembly: GCA_910584285.1. Classification (GTDB taxonomy): domain Bacteria; phylum Bacillota; class Clostridia; order Oscillospirales; family Oscillospiraceae; genus Enterenecus. Next base: position 21,705 of record CAJTYK010000008.1, on the reverse strand, counting down.
CGACGATGTGATGTGCTCCTTCATGGGCTTCGCCCCGGCGGACGATCCGGAGGTGCTGGCGCTGGTGGTGTACGACACCCCCAAGCGTTCCGCCCCCAAGTCCAACTACACGGCAGCGGGCACTTACATCAGCGGCGGCAACATCGCCGCCCCCATGGCGGGGCAGCTCATCGGCAGCATCCTGGACTATATGGGCATCGAGCGGCAGTACTCCGGCGACGAGCTGGCGGGGGCGGACACCCCCATGCCCAAGGTGACGGGCCAGGAGCTGACGGTGGCCAAGGGCAACCTGCAAAAGGCGGGCTTCGAGTGCCGCACGGTGGGCACGGGCAGCATCGTCCAGGGACAGGTGCCGGCGGCGGGGGCGTCCATCCCCGGCGGCTCCACGGTGGTGCTGTACCTGGGGGAGGACGCGCCGACAGAACAGGTGGAGGTGCCCAGCCTTGCGGGGCTGACCCCCACCCAGAGCAAGCAGAAGCTGGAGGAGTTGGGGCTGTTCATGCGGGCCTCCGGCGTGGTGGATTTCAATGACCCGGACGTGGTGCAGGCCAGCCAGTCCATTGACGCGGGGATCATGGTGTCCCTGGGTACGGTAGTGGAGGTGCGGTTTGTGAGCAGTATTGACTATGGCGACCATCAATAGTAAGACAGGCGAGACGGTGGCGGTGGTAGGCCGGGGCGGGACGATGACGGCCCAGCTCCTGCGCCGCCTGCTGCCCAACCCGGTGGTGGAGCTCACCCCCTGTCAGGCGGCGCTCTATGAGGGGCGCTGCCGGGCGGTGGTGGTGGAAAACTATGACCTGCCCCCCTCACCGGGGGGGCTGAGCGGCTGCGCCGCCGCCCGATGGGAGCTGTCCCGCAGGGCGGGGGTGACGGTGGTGGGCCTGGACGACCCGGAGGGAAGAAGGTTCGCCGCCGCGGGGGGCGGCGGGGTGTATGCTTACTCCGACGGCAGGCCCCAGGCGGATCTGACGGCGAAGAATGTCCGCCTCCGAGGGGATCGGCTGGAGTTCGAGGCTCTGGCGGGCACGGAGCTGCTGCGGGTGCGGGTGCCGGCAGGGGAGGAGCCCCGGCTATACGACCACCTGGCGGCCTTGGCGGGGGCGCTGGCCCTGGGGGTGCCGCTGAAGGAAGCGGCGGCCCGGCTGGAACAATGAGACACAAAGGAAAAGAGAGTTGGAGGGAAAACCATGCGGATACTGTTGGCGGCGCTGGCCGCGTTCGCAATCTCGGCGGCGGTGGGCTGGGTGCTGATCCCTGCCCTGCGGGCTTTGCACGCGGGCCAGTCCATCAAGGAGATCGGCCCCAACTGGCACAAAAATAAGGAGGGCACCCCCACCATGGGGGGGATCATGTTTATTGTGGCGGCGATCATCGCTGTGGCGGTCTTCGGCTGGCGGGACATGGCGGCGGGGAACTGGCAGGCGCTGTTTGTGCTGGCCTTCGCCCTGGTGTGCGGGGCCATCGGCTTCGTGGACGACTACGCCAAGATCCGCAAGCACGAGAACACCGGCCTCACCGCCGGCTGGAAGTTCCTGCTCCAGCTGGCGGCGGCCATCGCCTTCCTGGCCCTGCTGCGGTGGCAGGGGATCTTGTCCCCCACCCTGTACGTGCCCTTCTTCAACGTGGAGCTGACCCTGACCTGGGGGGTGTACCTGGTGTTCGCCGCCTTCGTCATGGTGGGCTGCGTCAACGCCGTCAACCTCACCGACGGGCTGGACGGGCTGGCGGGTTCGGTGACCCTGGCGGTGTGTGTGTTCTTCGCCGTCCTGTCCAAGTGGTGGGAGATGGGCGCCGTGGGCGTGTTCGCCGGGGCGCTGGCCGGGGGGCTGCTGGGCTTCCTGCTGTATAACTTCCACCCCGCCAAGGTGTTCATGGGGGACACGGGCTCCCTGTTCCTGGGCGGCGCGGTGTGCGCCATGGCCTTTGCCCTGGATGTGCCGCTGGTACTGGTGCTGGTGGGGATCGTCTACATCGCCGAGACCATGAGCGACATCCTCCAGGTGGGCTACTTCAAGATCACCCACGGCAAGCGGATCTTCCGCATGGCCCCCCTCCACCACCATCTGGAGCTGGGGGGCTGGAGCGAGGTGCGCATTGTGCTCACCTTCACGGGGATTACCATCGCTTTCTGCCTGCTGGCCTTTGTGGGCGTGATGTATCGGTACGCAATTTAGACGTTAAAATTGGGGCCCCCGCAAAGCCGTCCTTTGGCTTTGTGGGGAGAGGAGAAGCAAGGGAGCGAACGCAGTTTTCGCCGCAGGCGGAAACGAAGTTGAGCGGACTTTGCTTCGACGAAAGGGGTGAGTCCCATGGCCAGAAAAGCCAAACGAGATCTGACCATCGAACAAAAGCTGGCCCGGGGGCCCATCGACCTGCCCTTCCTGGCGCTGGTGATGCTGCTGACGGGCATCGGGTTGATCACGCTGCTGTCCGCCTCCTTCCCCTCCGCCATGTATAACCTGTCCCCCAACGTCACCGACACCGGGGGTGACCCGCTGTACTATTTCATACGGCAGGCCAGGTTCGCGGCGGTGGGCGTGGTGGCCATGTTCATCATCTCCAGGATCGATTACCAGCAGTTCCGTTGGATGTCCGTCTTTGTGTTGATTGGCTCCATTGTACTGATGCTACTGGTGTTCGTCCCCGGCATCGGCAAGACCGGCGGCGGCGCGACGCGGTGGATCAAGCTGGGCCCCGTCCGCTTCCAGCCTTCGGAGATCGCCAAGGTGGGTATTATTCTGTTTTTTGCCGCCGGGCTGTCCAAGCGGAACAGCCAGCTGGGCCCGCCGCCGGAGAAGAAATGGAACCGGCGCACCCTGCTGGGCCGCACCTGCGAGCGGCTGGACAGAATCGGGTTCCTGGAGCTGATCCCATACGGCGCAGCCCTGGTGGCGGTGCTGGGGGTCATCGCCCTGCAGGGGCATATGTCGGCCATGGTGCTGGTGGTGGTGGCGGCGGGCTCGGTGCTGTTCGCGGCGGGCATACGGCTGGGCTGGTTTGCCGCCGGCGGGGCTCTGGTGGGGGCGGCGCTCTGGTTCATCATCACCCAGACGGACTATATGGCCAAGCGCATCCAGATTTGGCAGGATCCCACCAGCGACCTCCAAAAAGGCGGCTACCAACCCTGGCAAGGCCGGATCGCCATCGGCTCCGGCGGGCTGCTGGGGGTGGGGCTGGGCAACAGCCGGCAGAAATACCTGTTCGTCCCGGAGGAGCACAACGACTACATCTTCTCCATCTGGTGCGAGGAGATGGGGCTGGTGGGGGCGGTGGTGCTGATGGCCCTGTTCGCCTTGCTGATCATCCGGGGTTTCTGGCTGGCCCTCCACGCCCGGGATCGGTTCGGCACCCTGCTGATCGTGGGCATCATGTCCCTGTTCGCCTTCCAGGTGTTTTTCAACATTGGCGTGGTGACGGGCTTCCTGCCCCCCACGGGCATCTCCCTGCCCTTCTTCAGCTACGGCGGCACGGCGCTGATGATCACCCTGGGGGAGATGGGGATGGTGCTGAGCGTATCCAGACAGATCGCCGCCCCAAAGGCGGAGTAGGAGGAAAGGGCCTGTGAATATCATTTTTACCTGCGGTGGCTCGGCAGGCCATGTGAACCCGGCCCTGGCGGTGGCCCAGCAGTTTGAGCGGCACCACCCCGGCTGCCAGATCCTGTTCGTGGGGGCGGAGAAGGGGATGGAGCAGCGGCTGGTGTCCCAGGCGGGCTATCCCATCCAGACGGTGAAGGTGTCCACCTTCGAGCGCACCTGGAGCTGGGCCCATGTGAAGCACAACCTGAAAAGCGCCGTCAAGCTCCCCGTGGGCCAGCGGGAGGCGGCGGCCATCGTGAAGCAGTTCAAGCCAGACCTGGTGGTGGGCACCGGGGGGTACGCCTCCTATCCCGCCGTCCACGAGGCGGCGAAGCGGCATATTCCCTGCGCCATCCATGAGTCCAACGCCTACCCGGGGCTGACCACCCGGGCGCTGGCCAACAAGGTGGATCTGGTGATGGTGGGCTTTCCCGAGGCGGCAGACTATTATAAGGAGGCCAAGCGGGTGGCGGTCACTGGCACCCCAGTGCGGGGGGAGTTCTTCACCCTGGATCGGGAGCGGGCCCGGTTAGAGCTGGGGCTGACGGACAGCCAGCCGCTGGTGATCTCCTTCTGGGGCTCCCAGGGGGCAGGGCACATGAGCGCGAAAACGGTGGATTTCGTGGAGCGCTGGGCGGCGGAGGGCCGCCGGTTCCACTATATCCACGCCGCCGGCCGGGACATCGACGAGATGCCCGGCGAGCTGAAAAAGCGGGGGATCCAGGTGTCCGATCAGGAGATCCGCCCCTACATCGACAATATGCCGGTGGTGATGGCGGCGGCGGATCTGGTGATCTGTCGGGCGGGGGCGTCCACCATCGGGGAGCTCACCGCCCTGGGCAAGCCCGCCATCCTGGTGCCCTCCCCCTTTGTGGCGGCCAACCACCAGTACAAGAACGCCAAGGTGCTGGCGGATCGGGGCGGGGTGGAGCTGGTGGAGGAGAAGGACTGCACCGGCGAGGGGCTGTACCGCAAGGCGCTGGAGCTGCTGGCGGACGGCAGCCGCCGGGCGGCCATGGGCCGGGCGCTGAAGGAGCTGGCCGCCCCGGACGCGGCAGGGAAAATCTATGAAAATCTGATGGAACTCATCCAAAAATAACGGCAAAAGGGCCATCCGCATAGAATGGGGGGAAATCTCTTTCTATGGGGAGGCTTTGCCATGAGCGTGATGTACATTCGGGGGGGCGGCCCCCTAAAGGGCGAACTGACCGTCCACGGGGCGAAGAACAGCGTGCTGCCCATTTTAGCAGCCTGCCTGCTGGCCCGGGGGCCGGTGACGCTCCACAACTGCCCCCGGCTCACAGACGTGGACGCCGCCCTGTCCATTCTGCGCCGCCTGGGCTGCCGGGTGGAGCAGGAAGGCCGCACCATCACCGTAGACCCTTCCGGGGCGTCGGGGTGCTCCATCTCCGAGGAGCAGATGCGGGCCATGCGCTCGTCCATCATCTTTCTGGGCCCGCTGCTGGCCCGGGCGGGGGAGGCCCACCTGACCTACCCCGGGGGGTGCGAGCTGGGCCCCCGGCCCATCGACCTGCATCTGTCCGCCATCCGCGCCCTGGGGTGCGAGGTGACGGAGGATCGGGGCATCCACTGCCAGGGGCGACCCCAGGGAGGCGAGATCCAGCTTGCCCTGCCCAGTGTGGGGGCCACGGAGAACGCCATGCTGTGCGCCGTGGGGGCGGACGGCCCCACCACCATCACCAACGCCGCCCGGGAGCCGGAGATCGGGGATCTCCAGAGCTTCCTCAACGGGCTGGGGGCGGACATCCGGGGGGCGGGCAGCTCCACCATCACAGTGGAGGGGGGCTGCGCCCTGTCCGGCGGGGAGTACACCGTCATGGGGGATCGGATCGTGGCGGCCACCCTGTTGTCCGCCGTGGCCGCCGCTGGAGGGCGGGTGCGGCTGCGGGGGGTGGACTGGCGACATTTGGCCACCGTTTTATCCGTGTTCCACCAGGCCGGGTGCCGGGTGGAGAGCCGGATGGAGTACGTGGAGCTGGCCCGGGACAGGGATGTGCCCCTGAAGGGCGTGCCCACCATCCGCACCGCCCCCTATCCTGGCTTCCCCACCGACGCTCAGGCCCCCGTCATGGCGGCGCTGGCGGCGTCCCAGGGGTGCACCCTCTTTGTGGAGGCCATGTTCGACAGCCGCTACCGCCATGTGCCCGAACTCATCCGTATGGGGGCGGACATCACCACCGAGGGCCGGGTGGCCCTGGTGCGGGGGGTGGAGCGGCTGCGGGGGGCCAGGGTGGAGGCCGCCGACCTGCGGGGCGGCGGGGCGCTGGCCGTGGCGGCGCTGGGCGCGGAGGGCGCCACCGTACTATCTGGCCTGCACCACATCGACCGGGGCTATGAGGGGCTGGAGGGGATGCTCCAGGCCCTGGGCGCGTCGGTGGAGCGCCGGGAAGAATAGAGATACATAAGATCAGAGGTGATATGCCCGTGGCACGACAGCGCAGACACCCCCCGAGAAGGCGGCGCCGGGGCCGCTTCCGCGGACTTTATAAGCTCCTGTCCGTCCTGCTGGTGGCGGCGGCTGTGGTGCTGGCCTGCGTGGTATTTTTCCGGGTGAACTCCGTGGAGGTGACGGGCAACGCCCGCTACACCGCCGCGGAGGTCATCAAGGCGTCGGGAATCCAGATGGGGGACAATCTCATTACGCTGCCCCGGAGCCGGGTGTCGGCATCCATCTGCGCCCAGCTGCCCTATGTGGAGAGCGTGTCCATCCGCAAGGCGCTGCCCGACGGGGTGGTGCTGTCGGTGACAGAGCGGGTGGCGGCGGCGTCGGTGGAGTCCGCCGAGGGCCGCTGGCTGATGTCCGCCCAGGGCAAGCTGCTGGAAAAGGACAAGGGCGGCGTGGATGTCATTCAGATCACCGGCCTGACGGCGGCGGGGCCCTATGCCGGAGGCATGATCCAGGCAGCAGAGGGGGCGGAGACCACCCTGCGCTACGTGGGGGAGCTGCTGGCGGAGCTGGAGAGCCGGGGGCTGCTGAGCCAGTGCACCGCTCTGGACTGCTCCGCCGCCACCTCCATGACCCTGGACTGGGGGATCTACCGGGTGAAGCTGCCCCGGGGCGGGGACTACAACTATTACCTGACCCTGACCCAGGCGGCGCTGGACAGCGGAAAGCTGCCCGAGGGGGTGGCGGGAACGCTGGATTTGACAATCACAGAGGGAAAGGTCAATTTTAAGCCTGGAGCGTGACAAAAGAGCAGGAAAAATTTTCCCGCACCCAAATTTTCTATTGACCGCTTGGAGAAAAAAGGGTACAATAAACAAGATATAGGCATCTGACATGACTTGGTACATTTCACTGTTTTACATAGGAGGACTTTGGTATGGCGTTTGTAATGGATTCCGCTGCGAAGAACGATGACGTTTTGAAGGTCATCGGGGTTGGCGGCGGCGGCAATAATGTGGTAAACCGCATGGTGCGGGCCGGGATGCAGGGCGTGGAGTTTATCGCGGTGAACACCGACCGCCAGTGCCTCAACGCCTCCGAGGCCACCCAGAAGCTGGCCATTGGGGAGAAGCTCACCGGTGGCAAGGGCGCCGGGGCCAACCCCGAGGTGGGCCGGGAGTCCGCCCGGGAGAGTAAGGAGCAGATCACCGCCCTGCTGGAGGGGGCGGACATGGTATTTGTCACCGCCGGCATGGGGGGCGGCACCGGTACCGGCGCGGCCCCGGTGGTGGCGGAGATCGCCAAGGAGAAGGGCATCCTCACCGTGGGCGTGGTCACCAAGCCCTTCAACTTCGAGGGCCGCCGCCGCATGGAGCAGGCCGCCCGTGGCATTGACGAGTTGCGCCAGAAGGTGGACTCCCTGGTGATCATCCCCAACGACAGGCTCCAGTACGCCACCGACGAGAAGATCACCTTTGCCAACGCTTTCGCCATCGCCGACGATGTGCTGCGCCAGGCGGTGCAGTCCATCTCTGACCTCATCAAGACCACCGGCCTCATCAACCTGGACTTCGCCGACGTCACCGCCGTGATGAAGGACGCGGGGCTTGCCCACATGGGCGTGGGCCGGGGTTCCGGCAAGAATAAGGCGGAGGATGCCACCCGCATCGCCATCAATAGCCCTCTGCTGGAGACCTCCATCCAGGGGGCCAAGGGCATCATTGTCAACATCACCGGCCCCATGGACATGGGGCTGGAGGAGGTAGAGCTGGCCGCCGAGATGGTCAAGCAGGTGGCCGACCCCGACGCTTTGTTCATGATGGGCACTGCTTTCGACGACTCGCTGGAGGACGAGCTGCGGGTTACCGTCATCGCCACCGGCTTCGGCGAGGTGGACAACCCGGTGCCCGGCCAGGAGGAGGTCAAGGAGGAAGCTAAGCCTGCGGCGTCCCGGCCCGAGCCCGTCAGGGAGGACAAGCCCGACTGCGTGCCCGCCGGGGTGGGGGCCGTCATGCCCCCTAAGCCCCTGTCCAGCGCGGCGGCGGAGCCCCCGGAGGCGGATCCATTCGACGATATCTTCCGGATCTTTAATAAGAAATGAGCAGTACCCCCTCCCGGGCCTGGACCTGGGAGGGGGTTGTGAGCATCAGAGGGGGGAGCGCCATGGAAACCGTACCTGCCAAGCATCTGCTCCACCGCAGCCGATCCACCGAATGGTTCGGCACCGATCACACCATGAACCTCTACCGGGGGTGCTGCCACGGCTGCCTGTACTGCGACAGCCGCAGCGACTGCTACCGGATCGAGGAATTTGACACGGTGCGGGCCAAGGAGGACGCCCTGCGGATTCTCCGGGACGATCTGGCCCGGAAGGTGCGGCCCGCCTTTATCTGCACCGGCTCCATGAGCGATCCCTATAACCCCTTTGAGCGGGAGCTGGAGCTCACCCGGCACGCTCTGGAGCTCATCGACGCCTATGGCTGCGGCACGGCCATCGCCACCAAAAGCGATCTGATCGCGCGGGACATCGACATTCTGACCTCCATTCAAGCCCATTCCCCGGTGATTTGCAAGCTCACCGTCACCACGGCGGACGACGCCCTGGCGGCCAAAATTGAGCCTAACGCGCCCTCCTCCAGCCGCCGGCTGGCGGCGCTGAAGGAGCTGAGCGGGGCGGGGCTGTTCGCCGGGGTGCTGCTCATGCCGGTGCTGCCCTTCCTGGAGGACAGCGACGAGGGAGTGCTGGCGGTGGTGGAGGGCGCGGCAAAGGCTGGGGCGCGGTTTATTTACCCCGCCTTGGGCCTCACCATGCGGCAGGGCCAGCGGGAGTATTTCCTGGACGGGCTGGAGCGGGCCTTCCCCGGCCAGGGCTTGAAAGAGCGTTACCTCCGGCAGTATGGGGATCGTTACCAGTGCGCCAGCCCCAGGGCCCGCGCACTGTGGAAGGTGTTCACCGAAGCCTGCCGGGAGCGGGGGATTTTGTACGACATGAAGGCCATCATCCGGGCGGCCACCCTGGGTTACGGGGATCGGCAGCTCACATTTTTCGATTGACAGGGGGGAGGGCGCATGGGTGTGCGGGGACGGTTTGCCCCCACCCCCAGCGGGCGGATGCACCTGGGCAACCTGCTGGCGGCGTTGCTGGCCTGGCTGGACGCGCGCAGCTGCGGGGGAGAGCTGGTGCTGCGGATTGAGGATCTGGACACGCAGCGGACGAGCCCTGAGCTTGCCGCCCAGCTGATGGAGGATCTGCGGTGGCTGGGGCTGGACTGGGACGAGGGCGGCCTGGAGCCCGCCTATCGGCAGAGCTGCCGCACGGCCTGTTATGAGGAGGCGTTCCGGGCGCTGGGGGAGCAGGGGCTGCTCTACCCCTGCTACTGCTCCCGGACGGAACGGATGGCGGCCTCCGCCCCCCATCGGGACGACGGGGCGGTGGTGTACTCCGGGAAGTGCTTCCACCTGACGCAGGCGGAGCGGGAGGCGTTGGAGCGGCAGGGCCGCCGTCCGGCGTGGCGGGTGCGGTGCCCGGATGTGTCGGTCACCGTGGAGGACGGCAACTGCGGGACGTACACCGAGAATCTGGCCCGGGACTGCGGGGACTTTATCGTCCGGCGCTCCGACGGGGTGTTTGCCTATCAGCTGGCGGTGGTGGTGGACGACGCCCTCATGGGGGTGAACCACGTGGTGCGGGGGCGGGATCTGTTGTGCTCCGCCCCCCGGCAGGCGTGGCTCCACCGGGTGCTGGGGTACGAGCCGCCCCGGTTTTTCCACACGCCGCTGCTGCTGGCCGATGACGGGCGGCGGCTGGCCAAGCGGGATCACGATCTGGACATGGGCGCCCTCCGGGCGCGGTACACGCCCCAGGAGCTCACCGGGCTGCTGGCCTGTTACGCGGGGCTGTTGGACAGGCCGGAAAAAGTCACAGCGCAAGAGCTTGTCCGGCAGTTCTCATGGGCGAAAGTGCCGAAAAATGACGTTGTAGTTGGTTGTCCTTGACAGAAGGACAGGTTGATCGTACAATAGATAAAATCCAAATTTTACGAATGTGGAGGAGTGGACTATGGCCCAATTTGCCTGGAATGAAAAGTTCGTCAAAACCGGCCTCACCTTTGATGATGTGCTGCTGATCCCCGCGGAGAGCAACGTGCTCCCGGCGGACGTGGATCTACACACCCGGCTGACCCGCAAGATCACCCTGAACATCCCGGTGATGAGCGCGGCCATGGACACGGTCACCGAGTCCCGCATGGCCATCGCCCTGGCCAGGGAGGGCGGCATCGGCGTGATCCATAAGAATATGTCCATCGGAGCCCAGGCCGAGCAGGTGGACATCGTGAAGCGCAGCGAGAACGGGGTTATCACCAATCCCTATTGGCTGGGCCCGGGCCACACCCTGGCTGAGGCAGACGAGCTGATGGCCAAGTTCCGCATCTCCGGCGTGCCCATCTGCGACGGCGGCAAGCTCATCGGCATCATCACCAACCGGGATATGAAGTTCGAGACGGACATGAACCAGCTCATCGACAACGTGATGACCCGGGATCACCTGGTCACCGCCCCGGAGGGCACCACCCTGGATCAGGCCCGGGAGATCCTCCGCCAGCATAAGATCGAGAAGCTGCCCATCGTGGATGAGCAGTTCCACCTGAAGGGCCTGATCACCATCAAAGACATCGAGAAGGCCCAGGTATACCCCAACTCCGCCCGGGACGAGAAGGGCCGGCTGCTGGTGGCGGCGGCCATCGGCGTCACCGCCGACGTGCTGGATCGGGTGGCGGCGCTGGTGGAGGCGGGGGCGGACGTGCTGTGCCTGGACTCCGCCCACGGCCACTCCCGGAACATTCTGGAGTGCGTCATGCGGATCAAGTCCCTGTACCCCGACGTGCAGTTGGTGGCGGGCAACGTGGCCACGGCGGAGGGCACCCGCGCCCTCATCGAGGCGGGCGCCGACTGTGTGAAGATCGGCATCGGCCCCGGCTCCATCTGCACCACCCGGGTGGTGGCGGGCATCGGCGTGCCCCAGGTCACCGCCGTGTTTGACGCGGCTCAGGTGGCGGCGGAGTACGATGTGCCCATCATCGCCGACGGCGGCATCAAATTCTCCGGCGACATCGCCAAGGCCATCGCCGCGGGCGGCAACGTGGTGATGCTGGGCTCCCTGCTGGCGGGCTGCGAGGAGTCCCCCGGGGACACCGAGGTGTACCAGGGCCGCCAGTTCAAGGTCTACCGGGGCATGGGCTCCCTGGGGGCCATGTCCCAGGGCTCCAAGGATCGGTACTTCCAGCAGAACAACAAGAAGCTGGTGCCCGAGGGCGTGGAGGGCCGGGTGCCCTACAAGGGCCCGGTGGCGGAGACCATCTACCAGATGATGGGCGGCCTGCGGGCGGGCATGGGCTACTGCGGCTGCGGCACCATCGACGAGCTGCGCACCAGGGCGCAGTTCACCCAGATCACCGCCGCCGGCCTGAAGGAGTCCCACCCCCACGACATCTATATCACCAAGGAAGCCCCCAACTATACCATCAATCCCCAATAAGGAGAACGGCCCCCCGATGAAAGCCGGGGGGCCTAATTTATGGGTGGAAAATTTACAGCGTCAACCGCACGGCGGGGGCCTCCGGGCGGAGGGGATCCAGCAGAAGGATGTCCAGCCCCTTGTCCATGGCGTAGTTCAGGGTGTACTGGGTGCCCCCCGGCGTGCCGTCAAACACCGCCAGTACCGCCGCCGCCCGATCCACCAGATACCGATCCCGGCGGTGCATACAGTAGCGGTCATAGTGCTGTTGTACCACCGTCTCCAGGTCGCAGCGATCCAAAAGCTCCCGCCAGCGGCGGCGCTGCCCCTCCGGCCAGCGATCCGCTTGGGTGGGGCAGGGCACCGCCCCCTCCACCGTGAGGCCGGGGAGGCTGTCCCGCAGCTCCAGGGCGGCCTCGGCAAAGTAGAGGTCGCAGCCCATGGCCATGCCGGAGATGAAGTGGCGGAAGTTCCGGCGGTACAGCCCTTGGATCTCCCGACGCAGCCCGTCCTTCAGGGCGGCGCAGCGGGGGTCGGTCTCGTCATCCCCCCAGGGCAGCTTTTCCGGGCGGTGGCCGGTGAAACAGCAGGTGCGTTCAGGTTCCATGGCCATGGCGCTCCCTCCCTTCCTCTAATTAGTACGATTGTACTATATCATCCCGGTTCCGTCAAGGGAAAAATAGAACATCAGTTCCAAAAAGTTTCGACAAAAAGCGACAAAAAAGGGGCTTGCATTTTCTGTCGGTTGCGCCTATAATAGGGTGCGGAACAAGTGAATGAGTGTCTTCAGGGCGGGGTGAAAGTCCCCACTGGCGGTACAGTCCGCAACCCGCGAAAGCGGTGGATCCGGTGAAACTCCGGAACCAACGGTTACAGTCCGGATGGAAGAAGACGCGCGGCCCCTCTTGAGGTAGTGTTGCGCCTGGAAGACAGTCTTTTCAGGCGTTTCAGACTATTTCAGGAGGTTTTTGTTATGTTGGAAAATCTGGCAAAGCTGTGGGCGACGGTGCAGGAGAATGTGATGTTCTTGCTGATGTGCCTGCTGGTGTTCGTGGGTATCTTTGCGGTGGCTCTGCTGCTGGAAAAGCTGTGGCTCAAGCCGGAGAAGCAGTCCCCCGCCCGCCGGGTGGCCTATGTGGGCATCTTCGCCGCCATCGCCGCCGTGCTGATGTACCTGGAGTTTCCCCTGCCCTTCGCCCCGGCCTTTTATGAGATCGACTTCAGCGAGATCCCGGTGCTCATCTGTTCCTTCTCCCTGGGCCCGGTGGCCGGGGTGGTGTGCGAGTTTCTGAAGGTGGTGCTCAAGCTGTTCCTCAAGGGCACCTCCACCGCCTTTGTGGGCGATCTGGCCAACTTTGTGGTGGGCTGCGCCCTGATCCTGCCCGCCTCGGTGGTGTACTTCGCCAACAAGACCAAGAAGGGCGCTGTCATCGGCATGGCCGTGGGCACCGTGTGCATCACGGTAGTGGGCAGTCTGTTCAACGCGGTCTACCTGATCCCCGCCTTTTCTGTGCTATACGATACGCCGCTGGATGTGATTATCGGCATGGGCACGAAAATTAACCCCGGCATCACCAGCGTGAACACCCTGGTGCTGTTCGCCGTGGCACCCTTCAACCTGCTCAAGGGCGTGGTGGACTCCATCATCACCTTCCTGCTGTATAAGCACATTGAGCGGCTGCTGCGGATGAGGTAAAAAACGAGAGCGCCCCTCCGGACGAACCGGAGGGGCGCTTTTTTAGGCCAGGGGAAGGACGGCCACCACTTCGTCGTCCTCCATCTCGCCGTTTTCCGCGAAGCCCAGGGAGCGGTATAGCGCCCGGGCGGCGGCGTTCTCCGGCATATAGGACAGCCAGCAGCAGTCTGCCGGGCCGCAGGGGAGGGCGCGGATCAAGTCCAGGGCCAGTTCCGCTGCTCGGCGGCCATAGCCCCGGCCCTGATACCGCCCGTCGATCATCAGCCGCCACAGGCAGTAGCTTCCTGCGGCCACCTCGGGCGCGTCCTCCCAGTCGGTGCAGTCATAGCCGATCATGAGAAAGCCCACCGGGGTCTCGCCGTCGTACACGCCGAAGGGGAGGGCATGGCCCCCGGCGGTGAGGGTGGTGTACGCCTCCAGAATGCTGACGGTGTTGGAGGCCACGAAGTCCGCCGCCTCCTGGGCGTCCGTCACCTTGAGATCCAGCAGTTCCCAGATGTTTTTGGCGTTTACCTTGTCCAGACGCAGGTTCATGGGTCAGCCCTCCGCGTAGTAGTTGATGAGACAGCCCGCCAGAATGATGTCCCGCTCCTCCCGGGTGAGGCCGGGCAGGGACAGCGTGACGGGGGTTTCGCCGCCGCGCCGCAGAACCGCAGCGGTGATGGCTTCGCCGTCCCCCTCCAGCAGGGCGCGGATGCCCGGGAGGTATACCTGATCCCCGGGCTGGAGATCCAGCTTCTTCAGATCCGTGGCCACGAAGGGCAGCATCCCCCAGTTTACCACGTTGGAGCGGTACCGCTTGGTGGCGTACTCCTCGGCGATGTTGGCGCAGCCTCCCAGCACCCGCTGGCAGGAGGCGGCCTGCTCCCGGGCGGAGCCGTCCCCGGGCTTCAGGGCCATGATAAGAGAGCCCAGGCCGGTGTGGAGGGGATCGAAGTGCCCCAGGGCCTTCTTCACCTCGGGATCGGCGGGGTCGGTCCGGCGCAGGCGCTCCATCGTCTGGACGGCCTTGGCCCGGGGGACGTACTGGGGATCCTTCCGGGACAGGGCGAACTCGGACAGCAGCAGGGGGTTGGAGCGGTAGGAGGAGGTCTCCCCGGAGGGGATGAGCTCGTCGGTGGTGGTCACCGGGTCGTAGATGGCGGAGCACACCGTCAGCAGCAGGTTGTCCGGCAGGGGGATCTGCTCCGGCCAGTCGGCGATGTTGGGGCCGAACACCAGCTCCGCCTCGGGCTGTGGGTGGCCCACGCCGAAGTAGACCCGGGACTGGTAGGGATGGTCGTCATAGACCCAGTGCTCGTCGGGCCGGTCGGCGGGGAGAATTTCAGGGGGCAGCTCGTCCGCACCGGTGAGGACGCCGCCCATCCGGGCGGTGGCGGCGATGGAGCGGGCGTCCATCAGGGCTACGTAGGAGATCTGGCCGTTCCCAGGTTTGGAGCCCTCCCGGTTGGGGAAGTTGCGGGTGGAGTGGCGGATGGAGAAGGCCCCGTTGGCGGGCACGTCCCCGGCCCCGAAGCAGGGACCGCAGAAGCAGGAGCGGATGGACGCCCCCGCTGCCATCAGCTGGGCGATGGCGCCGTTCCGGGTGAGCTCCAGGTTGATGGGCATAGAGCCGGGGTAGCAGGACAGCCAGAAGGCGTCGGAGCCGATGGAGCAGTCCTTCAAAATCTCTGCGACCCGCTTCAGGTTCTGGAAGGTGCCGCCGGAACAGCCGGCGATGACGCCCTGATCCACCCGGAACTGACCGCCGATGGCCTTGCGCAGCAGGGAGGGGGCGTTTTTCACGCCCAGCTGCTCCGCCGCGTCCCTGTCCACCTGGTGGAGGAGATCGGCCATGTTGGCCTTGAACTCTCGGATGGGGTAGGCGTTGGAGGGGTGAAAGGGCAGGGCGATCATGGGTTCCACCTTGTCCAGCTCCACGGTGACGACGCCGTCATAGTACGCGCCGTCAGCGGGAGCCAGCTCCCGATAGCCGTCCACCCGGCCCAGCAGGGCCAGGGCGGTTCTGGTCTGCTCGTCCGTCTGCCAGACGGAGGACAGGCAGGTGGTCTCGGTGGTCATCACGTCGATGCCGGAGCGGTAGTCCATGGAGAGGCTGGCCACGCCGGGGCCGAAGAACTCCAGCACGGCATTTTTCGCCGCGCCGCTCTTGAAGGTGGCCCCCACCAGGGCCAGGGCCACGTCCTGGGGCCCCACCCCGGGCTGGGGGGCTCCGGTGAGGTAGACGGCGATGATTTTGGGGAAGGCGATGTCGTAGGTTTTGCGCAGAAGCTGCCGGGCCAGCTCCGGTCCGCCCTCGCCGATGGCCATGCAGCCGTAGGCGCCGTAGCGGGTGTGGGAGTCGGAGCCCAGGATCATCTTGCCCGGGGCGGCGTATCGCTCCCGCATATAGGAGTGGATGACGGCCTGGTGGGCGGGGACAAACTCGCCGCCGTACTTCTTGGCGGCGGACAGGCCAAAGACGTGGTCGTCCTCGTTGATGGTGCCGCCCACGGCGCACAGGGAGTTGTGGCAGTTGGTGAGCACATAGGGCAGGGGGAACTCGGTCATGCCGGAGGCCCGGGCGGTCTGGATGATGCCCACGTAGGTGATGTCGTGAGAGGCCATGGCGTCGAACCGGAGGGACAGGCGGTCAGGCTCGGCGGAGGTGTTATGGGCCAGGAGGATGGAACGGGCCATGGTGCCCTCGCCGCCCCGGGCCGCGTCGGCGGGGAGAAAGCAGCCGTCCTGCCAGCGGACGGGCGTATTTTGTATTGTAATCATACGATTAAGTACCTTTCTTTGAAGGATTGAAAATCATGTTTCAGTGTAGCAGATTGCCGGGGAAAAAGCAAGAAAACCGCAGGATTTTACAAAAGAAAAATAGGGGCGGCCGCCGAGGGCAAATTTATTTTTGAAAAAGGGCTTGTCTTTACCAGTTCATTCCGGTATAATAACTCTAATGCCGTGAGACAGAAGGGCCGCAAGCCGGCCCGCATCTTGACATAGGAGGAACTCATATGCTTAAAATCGCAGCGGCTGCCGGCGGCGCCGGGTCCATGCTTCCGTCCATTCTGATGATCGTGGTCATGATCGGCGTCATGTACTTCCTGCTCATCCGCCCGGAGAACAAGAAGAAAAAGGCCGCCGAGGAGATGCGCAGCAGCCTGAAGGTGGGGGACGAGATCACCACCATCGGCGGGATTGTGGGCACCGTGTGCGCGGTGAAGGACAAGACCATCGTGCTGGAGACCGGCGCGGATCGGGTTCGCGTGGAGTTTACCAAGTGGGCCATCTCCAGCAAGGGCACCCAGAGCACCGAGGAGCCTGTGGTGGAAAAGACGGAGAAGAAGGACAAAAAAGAGGACAAGTAACCGGCATGACAAGCACTCCTTTCGCATATGGTATATCACCATAGGGAAAGGGGTGCTTTTGTATGCGGAAGGGGGAGGCCCAGGGGGCCAACGCCGCCCAGATGATAACGGCGGTGGCGCTGGGCGGCCTGCTGGCCCTGGGGGTGGAGCTGATGGTGCTCCTGTTGGGGGCGGCGGCGGTGTCCAACGGAATTTTGAAGGAGGACGCGGCGGCCCAGGTGACGGCGGCGGCCTGCGTGCTGGGCTGCCTCATCGGCGGTCTGCTGGCCTGCTCCCGGTGGAGCGCCCGGCGGCTGCTGGCGGGCCTGGCGGTGGGGGCGGTGTGCTACCTGCTCATTCTGGCGGTGGGCCTTCTGATGGGGGAGGGCTTTCAGCCG
This sequence comes from uncultured Oscillospiraceae bacterium, assembly GCA_910584285.1. GTDB lineage: Bacteria > Bacillota > Clostridia > Oscillospirales > Oscillospiraceae > Enterenecus. The sequence goes on along the minus strand of CAJTYK010000008.1, from coordinate 4,776 downwards.
GGGCCCCAGGCGCTGGTGGAGCTGGCCGGGTGCCTGCTCGGCGGGGCCGTGGCCGGGGTGTTCGGCGGCCGGAAGGGCAAGAAGAAGCGGGGGCCTGCCCGGAAGAAGTGAAAAGGCCGCGGCCCTCTCGGGGCCGCGGCCTTTGCCGGTTTTGTACAGCAGGGCAGGGGATTAGGGTGCTAACTCATGCTGAGGGAGGGCGTCCACGTCCACCGCATAGGGCGCGCCGCCGTCCAAGGGGTAGGCCAGACCGCCGAACACGACCGCCTCCATTTGGGAGAGATCCTGGACGGAGCTCAGGGTCCAGGTTTCATCCAGCTGCCAGAGCTCACCGGCACCGACATGGCGGAAGCCGGAAGCGCCGCCTCGGATCCCCATCTGGCGCGCGGGGGACACACTGCCGTCCTTCCAGAGGAAGTGCAGGAGGGGGATGGGTGGGGAGTCGTCGGGACTGGTAAACTCCGCCCGGAGAGACAGGGGGGACAGGGTGATCCGGTTCAACGTGACAGAGCCGGCAATGCTGTCCTCAAAGGCGTACGGATCCAGCCCCGGGCCCTCCCGGCCGATGTCCAGGACGATGGTGGGGGCCGCCTGCGTTGGGAAGGTCAGTCGGAGGCCCTCCTCCATCTTCGAGCACCGGAGGGAGACCATACAGTCGGCGCCGCCGGGGTTGTTGCCCCTCACGTTCACGCTCCAGGTGCTGGAGTCCGGGTCGTAGTTCCGGTAATCGCAGGCCGCATAACACATTCCCCAGCGGGCGATGTTGTCGGCGCTGTCCAGGGGGGCGGCCCACAGGCTGAGGAGGTCGGAGCTGAAACCGGGCTCCTGGAGATAGGCCGCGGCCTGGGGGGTCTTGCCCTGGAGGAGCACGGTGAGATAGAACATGGAGCCGTCGGAGATGGAGGAGGTGACGGTGAGGGTATAGTTTTCGTCACTCACCGAGATGGGCTGGGCGTTGACCAGGCCCTCCGCGCCGGGGGCGTTTTCCCCGCGGCCGAAAAACGCCCGCAGGACGTTGTACTCCGGCAGAAGTGCCCCCGCGGCCAAAGCGGTGCCGGTGAGCAGCACCAGGGCGGCGGCGCAGATAGCCGCCAGCCTCACCGCCCGCCAGGGGTGGAGGGCGCGGGCCTTTTGATCCAGGGCGGCGTCCACCCGGCGGCGGACGGACTTCCGGTCGGGCTGGGGGCAGGGCCCGCCCTCCGGCGAGACCTCGTCCCACAGGGATTGCAGACGGGTTTTCACGATGTTTCCACTCCTTCCTGAAGGGCGGCCTTCAGGGCCTTCCGACCCCGGAACAGCCGCTGCTTGGCGGCGGTCTGGCTCAGGCCCAGCTCCGCCGCGATGGTTTTCAGCTTGTCGCCCTCGTAGTAGTAGCGCAGGAACAGGGTGCGGTCGGGCTCGCCCAGGCCGTCCACCGCCGCCCAGAGGCGGGCGGACTGCTCCCGGCGCTGGGCCAGCTCCTCCGGGCCGGGGGTGGGATCCGGGGCGTTGTCCGGGATGGGGGCGGTGGGTCGGCAGCGGCGGAGCCAGTCGGTGGCCTTATTCCGGGCCACCGCCGCCAGCCAGGGGCGCAGGCCCTGCTCCGGATCCAGCCCCGGGGCGTTGGCCCACAGGGCCACGAACACGTCGGCGCACAGTTCCTCCACATCCTCCCGGCAGGCGCGGCCCGCCAGCGCCCGGAGGATGACCGCGCTGACGTAAGGGGTGAACCGCTTCACCGCCGCGTCCAGGGCGCTTCTGCTGCCCCTGTTCAGTTTTTTAACCAGCGCACGCTCGTCCATGGGCGTACCTCCAAAGCTCTGTGAGGTGGGTTCCATTAGTATATACGAAAAGGAGGGGGCGCGGTTACGGGGAAAGGCGGTTTTTCCAGAGAAAATTTTAAGGAAGAAAATGGAGGTGCGCCAGCTGCGCCAGCTGAAAAAATCACTTGACAAACGGCTTTTTCCGGTGCTACAGTTTGAATAGCCCCTTGAGGGAAACTTTATAAGAAAGAAGGAACCAACATGAAGCATTGGAAACGGTTGGGCGCAGTGGTGCTCGCCGCTGTGCTCACGGTGAGCGTCACCCTTTCCAGCGCCAGCGCCTGCACCAGCCTGTTCGTCGGCAGCGAACTGACTGAGAACGGCTCCACCTTCTTTGGCCGCGGCGAGGACATCGGCGAGCATTACGCCAAGATCTTCCAAGTTATTGAGGCCGCGGACCACGCCGAGGGCGAGATGTACGAGGATTCAAGCGGTTTTTCCATGCCTTGGCCCGCCCATACCTACCGGTACACTTACGTCCGGGACTCTTTGGAGTATGGCGAGAATATTGTGGACGATAAGGGAAATGTGGTGATCCCGGCCTATGCCCAGGCGGGCATCAACGAGTTGGGCGTGTCTGCCACGGCCACGGTGTCCACCATCTATAACCCGGAGCTGGATAAGTTCGATGCGCCTACGGAGAACGGCATCTGTGAGCTGTCCATTGCCGGCGTGATTCTGCAGGAGGCCAAGTCCGCCCGCCATGGCGTGGAGCTGCTGGCCGCCATTCTGGATGAGTACGGCGCCGGGAACGATTACGGCTACTACAACTCTATCCTCATTGGCGATACCAAGGAGGTTTGGAACTTTCTGATCGTCTCCGCTCACAACTATGTGGCGGTGAAGCAGCCCGCCGACAAGGTGTCCATTAACCCCAACATCGTCACCATGGGCGAGATCGATGTGGCGGATGAGGACAATGTGTTTGCCTCTGAAAACCTGATCTCCCTGCCGCTGGAGAACGGCCTGTTGGTGTCCTCCCAGTATGACAAGGACAACTACAAAGAGGGTGACAAGATCACCAAGATCAACATCCGCGAGACCTACGGCACCGACGATGGAAATGGTCAGTACACCCGTTTCTGGCAGGGAGTGCACTACCTGAACCCGGCCATGGCCTCCGAGCTGGATATCAGCAGCTATGACGGCAAAGAGATGCTCCACAGCGCAGAGCTGGATGGCCCCATCTCCTACCTGTTCGATACCGACCGTAAGCTGTCCACCCTGGACACCATGCGCTTCTTTGCCGCCCGGGGCGAGGGAACCGACTACGATTCCAATGAGCACGACGGCATCTGGTCTGTGGGAAATGAGCATCAGGCGGAGGTTCACCTCTTTGAGGTGCGCCACGACGACACGCTGCCCGCCGAGCTGGCCACCATCGAGTGGCTGGCGATGAACCGCTCGGAGTACTCCGTGTTCCTGCCCTTCTACTCCGCGCTGCTGACCGGAACTGACGACGTATACCACTGTGACTGGACAAACAACGACGGCGAGAACTGGGCGTACTATAATCCGAGAGAGGATATGGAGCTGTTTGGCGACGTGGTGAACAGCCCCGCCGATCTGCCTGAGAACTCCATGTTCTGGGTGTTCGCCGCGCTGAATGATATGTGCGACAACGACCGGGCGCACTACGGCGTCAACGTCAAGGCGTTCTGGGAGGAGTACCAGACCGCGCTCATTGAGAAGCAGACCGCTGTGGACAAGGCTATGCGGAATCTTTACAAGGCGGATCCCGCCCTGGCGCAAGCGAGTGCCACCGCCCTGGGCAAGGCTATTGCCCGGGAAACCTATGGTTATGCCAAGCAGATCATGGATGAGCTGTGGGCCTTCAGCAGGGACTACGAGGCGGGTAAGATCGACAAAGACACGGTGTTCAAGCCCTCCGTCAGGGGTAAGTTGCCGGACTATTCCATTGCCATGGCCTTTGGCGATGTGGATTCTAACGCTTGGTATGCTCCCAATGTGGCCTACGCTGTGGAGAACAATTTGATGCTGGGTAAGAGCGCCGCCGCGTTTGATCCTGCCGTCCCTGCCTATGGGAGTCAGGTGGCGGTGATCCTGGCCCGGCTTGCGGGCGCGGAGCTAAAGGACACCGGCGACAACTGGTTTGCTGAGGCCCTGGCCTGGGCGGAAGAAAAGGGCTATTCCGAAGGTTTGGAGCTGGTGAACGGCCCCATCACCCGGGAGGATTTGGCTATCCTGCTGTGGCGGTTTGCCGGGGCAAAGACTGTGGTGCAGGATCTCAGCAGCTTTGCCGATGCGGATCAGGTTTCCGAGAAGGCTCTGGAGGCTATGAAGTGGGCCGTCAGCGTCAAGCTCTATGAGGGCTATCAGGAGGATGCCACGCTGCGGCCCGCCGGACAGACCACCCGTGCGGAGCTGGCCAAGCTGCTGAATGTGCTTTGCGAGACTGTTTTGAAGTAAGAACGCCATAGCAGCATGTTCCAGATTGTTTTGCCCGACCCCCGGCAGGAAGGACAGCCGGGGGTCGGGCGTTTGAATGAAAAGGGGGAGGCAAAATCAGTTTTTACGAAATTCACAGGGAATTTGACCGTTGACAAACGGGCGGGGATATGCTATGATACTACTTGCGTTTGGACGGTTTTCCGATAGGGAGAGATGTCCGAGTGGTTTAAGGAGCCGGTCTTGAAAACCGGTGACCCGTAAGGGCCGTGGGTTCGAATCCCACTCTCTCCGCCAGATTACAATTTCATCATGTTTGATGTTTTCGACACGCGGAAGTACCCAAGAGGTCGAAGGGGCTCCCCTGCTAAGGGAGTAGGCGGGTAAAACCGTGCGAGGGTTCAAATCCCTCCTTCCGCGCCAAAAGAACCGAACAGTTTAGATGCCGCAGGCTGAACGCCTACGGCATCAACTGTTTCCGGGGTTTTTGACCTCACAATTTTCGCAAGGCGAACGACAGATGCCAACAAGCCATTTTGAGCGTCTGGCGGTATTTGAACCCGCA
>CAJTYK010000007.1 GCA_910584285.1 uncultured Oscillospiraceae bacterium | reverse complement strand
TTTTCTCGCCCCTGCTCAATTGTACCTCTTTGCCCTTTATTTTGGGATAGGCTCTTAGGATATGCTGTCAACAGATATAGCTTTTTATGGGTCACAAAATCCACATAGATGACCCGCACACTGCCGCTTTTCCCTCGGTTTTCAAGGGCGAACCGCATTTTACGAATGCCTTTGGTTCCCTGCATCACGTTTCCAAGCTGAGGATTGGCCAGCAGTTCTTCCTGCAATTTTCGAAAATCCCCATCCGTAAGCCCTAATGCTTTTCAGGCGTTCCGAAAGGCCGGTAGCTCCACAAATACTCTCGTCATGCGATTCCACCTCTGGAATTCATTATGCCCTATTTAATAGGAGTTGTCAACAGACTCTTGGACTGAGAATCTTCCGCCCGAAGGCGGCATACGGGGATAGGGGCGACACCCCTGCAAGTGCACAAAATGTACATTTGCGCGATGCTTGCGGGCTCACCGTCGCTGGCGGTGAGCCCCTCGGGCGGGCGGAGCCCGCCCTCCAAAGGAACAGGTCACCGCTCCGGCCCCTCATGGGGCTGAGGCACATCCGTAAGCGTCAAATAGGGACATACCAGCAAGCAGCGCAGCACCAACCTCAACTCCAACGGCACGGAGTATTACGGCGCCTTCTCTTTTCAAACATTCTTGAGCAACTGTCAGTTCCGGCATAAAAGGAGAACCGCCTCTTCATTGTAAGGGGCGATTCTCCTTTGAAACGGTACTCCGCATCATAGCGGGAACTCAATCACTTACACTTGATTCATCCGCTTTTGGAGAGTCATTTTCTTGATCCGTTCGTAGCTTTCCTCGCTGATGTCATGCTCTATTTTGCAGGCATCCGCAGCAGCGTTCTTCGGGGATACCCCCAACTGTGTCAAGAACTCCGTCAACAACTGATGCCGGGCGTATATTCGGGTAGCTATCTCCTCTCCTGGCGGCAATAGAGTAATAGCACCGTCTGCGTCCATTTGAATATACCCGTTTTCCCGCAGACGCTTCATCGCCACACTGACGCTGGGCTTGGAAAAATTCAGTTCATGGGCAATGTCAATCGAATAGACGACGCCCTTTCTCTCTCGAACCATCAAAATACGCTCCAAATAGTCCTCTGCGGATTCGTAAATATTCACAAAAAAGCCTCCTCGCTTTGGTGTGTCTATGCGTAGGTTAGCACATTCTAACCGAAAAAGCAAGTTTTTCTTCAAAGGGACTTGACAATAACGGTTAGCGGTGGTAAACTAAGGCCGATTTCAAGGTTAGGCTTTGCTAACCATGTGGCAGAGGGAGGCGAAGAAATGATGCCGCTGACAATGGCGAAAGCGGGCGAAACGGCCACCATCCGCAAAATCTCCGGCAAGGATGAGGTGCGGCAGCATCTGGCGGAGTTGGGCTTTGTGGTGGACAGTGATGTGACGGTGGTAAGCGAGATTGCTGGGAACCTGATCGTCCAGGTGAAGGACAGTCGGATTGCGCTGGACAAAACCATGGCAAATCGTATCATGATCTAAGATAACAAAAGGGAGGAGAGCAAATGAAAACACTGAAAGACGCGAAAGTTGGCGAGACAGTAACTGTGGCACGGCTCCACGGAGAGGGGCCGGTGAAACGCCGGATCATGGACATGGGCATCACCAAGGGCGTGGAAATTTTCGTCCGCAAGGTGGCTCCCTTGGGCGACCCCATGGAGCTGAATGTCCGGGGCTATGAGCTGTCTGTCCGCAAGGGCGATGCGGAGATGATCGAAGTCCAGTAAACGAATGCGGCGGAAGGCCGCTGTTATTTGCGCCATAAGTTAGTCATAGCTAACATTTGAAAGGAGAGAATCAAATGGACATCAAAATTGCCCTGGCGGGCAATCCCAACTGCGGCAAAACCACGCTATTTAACGCCCTCACCGGCTCCAGCCAGTATGTGGGCAACTGGCCGGGGGTCACGGTGGAGAAAAAGGAGGGCAAGCTGAAAGGACATAAGGATGTGGTCATTCAGGACCTGCCCGGCATCTATTCCCTGTCCCCCTACACCCTGGAGGAAGTGGTGGCTCGGAACTACCTGGTGAAAGAGCAGCCCGATGCCATCCTCAACATCGTGGACGGCACCAACATCGAGCGGAACCTCTACCTCACAACCCAGCTCATCGAGCTGGGCCTGCCGGTGGTGGTGGCGGTGAACATGATCGACCTGGTGCGGAAGAACGGCGATACCATCGACCTCGCCAAGCTGGGCAAGGCCCTGGGCTGCGAGGTGGTGGAAATGTCCGCCCTCAAGGGTGAGGGCGGCATAACCGCCGCAGAAAAGACCATGTCCGCGGCCCAGTCCCACAGGGCGGGGGAGTTGCCCCATGTGTTCACCGGCAGCGTGGAACACGCCATCGCCCATATCGAGGAATCCATCCAGGGCAAGGTGCCGGAGGGCTATCTGCGCTGGTACGCCATCAAGATCTTTGAGCGGGACGAGAAGGTGCTGGCATCATCTACCTGCTGTTCCGTAAAGGTTATCAGGGCGAGGAACAGTCCCGCCGCCTGAGTTCTGTGGCCGCCGCTGCAAGGTAAGCAGATCGGAAAGGAGTGTCTGGAAATGCCCGCGATATTAGGAAACATCCTTGTGATTGCCGTATTAGTCGCTATTGCCGCGCTGGCTGTCCGCTCTCTGTGGAAGTCCCACAAATCCAACGGTGGCTGTAACGGCGACTGCGGAAACTGCCACGGCTGTCACTAAAAGCTCAAATAAGCAAAATGCGGTGCGGAGGCATGGGCAGCGGAATCTGCTCATGTCTTCTTCCATTGGGGAGGAAACAATATGGCAGAATTACGGGAAGCCCATGCCGGTTATTTGCGCTCCCCAATCGGGAAATAAGCTCTCCCGCTTTCCATGAAATTGGCGGGTAAGGGTACTTGGTAATGCCGGATTCAAACAGCAGCGACTGAGCCGCCTCAGAATTTGCCCGCCGCCGCGCTCAGCCGCCCCAGCAGGCCGTGGCAATGCTGTGCGCCGCCAAGAGGACAGGATACCCCTCCGCGCCATCCTGAGTCAGGCAGACCGGCAGGTCCCGATCCGTGCGGTTGAGCAGCACCGCCGCCCGCCTGCCGTCCGGGTTCTCAAAGGCCGTGACCTCCACTCCCGCCGTCCAGGCGGATGCCCCCAGCCGCACTGCCCCGGGACGAATGAAGCGGCTGAACTGACCGATGTACCAGTATTCGTCCATGAGGGAAAAGTCCTGCCCGTCCTCGGTGAGCATCACCGGGGCCTCGCAGAAATTCCCCACATGATTGGGCCCGCCCTTGGCATCCAGCAGGAGGTTCCAGTCCAGACTGCCGTTGACGCCGCCGTTCAAATTGCCCAGAATATCATGGGCATACATCTCCGCTTTTTCCAAGGAGGTCATGCCATCGAAGCGGCTGTACTCCACACACCCTTCCGTGAACCACAGCTCTTTGTCCGGCCAAAGCGAGCGCACCGCCCGTAGCGCCTCGAAGTGATCCCCGGTATACCAGTGGACGGCAAAGCCGGATACTGCCTCCACCGCCCCGGGGATAGCCAGCGTTTCCGCCGCCCGGTAGGGCAGGATTTCCTTGTTGTGATCCCAGGCCAGAATTTTCACATCGCCGCACCCGGCTTCTTTCAGGGCCGGGGCCAGGAACCCGGCGGCGAACTCCCCCTCCTCCCGGGCGGAGTAGATACAGGAGTCCCAGGTCTGGACGGCGGCGGGCTCGTTCTGCACCGAGATGTAACCCACATCACAGCCCGCGGCGCGGTAGTGGGCCGCGTACCGGGCCATGCACGCCGCCCAGCGGGCGCGGTACTCCGCCTTCAGCGCCCCGCCGTGGTTCATGTCGCTGTTGGTTTTCATGAACGCGGGCGGGCTCCAGGGGCTGAGCAGCAGGCCGATGGGCCGTCCCGCTGCCCCCTGGGCCGCCAGGATCATGGGGATGAGGCGCTGGTCGTCCCTGCCGGTGTCAAAGCCCTCATCCGACCGCCCGGACTGGCAGGCGTAATTGCCCAAGGCGAAATCACAGCTCCCGATGTGAACCCGCCCCCGGCTGTAGCCCAACCCCGCCGGCCCAAAATAACAGTCCAAAAACGCTTTCCGGCGTTCCTCCGGCAGCTGTGCCCAGCTGTGGGCGGCGGCCTCGGTGAAGGCCCCGCCGAACCCCTCAAACTGCTGATACCGACAGCCGGGATAGACGCTGACCTGGTGGACAGCGTCCAGCAGGCCGCGTTCCAGTGGCCGGCTGTGCCAACGCCGGTCTTTTCGCAAATCGGTGGTAATCAAAACCGCATTCATTTCAACGCCTCCATTTCAATGTCGATGGCCGCGATCTCCCCGTCCCGGATTTTCCGGGCCTCATAATCGGACAGGAAGGGGGCGCTGACAGCGTACTGCGCGCCGTCCCGCCCGGTGAGCGTCCAGCGCGCCGGAACCGTCTTGCCGGGAACCAGTGCCCCGCAGCCGGGGGCGTGGTAGGTTACCTGGACGTTCCCCAGGAATGCGGCCCGCACCACGCCGTCCGCTGGCATAAGATAGCCGGGGAGGAAGGGCTCCAACGCCAGCTGTAGTGCCCCGTCCTCCCACCGGAAGGGAGAGGGCCCGAAGAACATGATCTGCCACATCTGCAAAAACTCCGCCGTGGAGCCGGACAGCCGGGCCACAAAGCCCCGCCCCCACCGGGCCGGATCCGGGTTGGCGGAGGACGCCAGGAAGGACACGTTTTCCAGCGGGCTGCGGCCGTACTGCTCCGGGTTCAGGAAGGGGACGGCGGCGTGAAACGCCTGGGCAAACTCCTCGTACAGCCCACTTTTCAGCAGCTCCAGCAGGTATTTGTACTCCATGTGGAGCCAAATGGACTCGTTTTCCAGCCAGCCGGGGGAGAAGGCCACCGCCCGCCCTGCCTCAAAGCTGACGCCGGACAGGCTCTCGTTCACCTTATACATCCCCAGCTCTTTGTCGTAGAGGGCGCTCTCCCGCACCCGGCGGGCCAGCGCCGCCTTTTCCGCCCGGGACGCGTCCAGCTTGAGCCAGCGCACCGGGCCCTCCAGAAAGAGAGGCAGGGCGTGGGGGACAAGGCCGGTGGGCATGGGCCCCTCCGGGCCGCCGGCGACGTCCGCGGCCTCAAAGGTGAAGTAGGTGGGGCAGATTCCGTCCCCCAGCGCCACGGCGGTACGGATGCCGGAGCGCACCGTCTCCTCCATCCGGCCCAGCATGGCCGACAGCTCCTCCCGGCCCAAACTCCGCCGCGTCCCGGAGAAGCCGAAGTCCGTCCGCGCCCGGTAGCGCTCCTTGGCGGTGTTCAGCCGATCCCAGCGGCGGAAGGCGTCCGGCTCCCCGGCCAGAATCTCCGCCACCTGCTCCACCAGGGCGGCGATCTCGCCGTACAGTTCCACCTGCCCCGGTTTGCACCCCAGCGCCCGCCGGGTAAAGGCCAGCAGTCGGGCCAGCTCGCAGCTCTCCGCCATGGACGAGCCCAGCAGGCCGGGCAGGCCGTTGAGGGCGTCGTACCACCCCGGCTTGCCGCCCTCCATCTCGACGCCCATCCCGGCGGCGTCCAGGGTAGCGGTTTTGACGGCGCACAGCAGGAGCAGCTTCTCTATCAGCGTGCTCACCGCCTGCCCGTCTCCCGCCCGGGCCCACTTGTGGGCAGCCCCCGCCTTGGCCTCCTCGTCCAGCGCGCCGTACTGGCGCAGGCCGTTGGGGGTCATATGGTAGCGCTTGGCCCGGGGCCGCACCACCGCCCGGGACTCGTACCAACGATAGCGCCGTTCCCCGAACAGCAGCTCCTCCTCCCGCTCAGGATAGACGGCCAGGTAACTCTCAATCAGATTCAGGTTATACGTCCAGTGATCGCACCAGTAGCCCTCCTTGAAGTCCGCGTTGGGCTCGTGATCCGCCGCGCACAGGGCCGCCGCGGTGAGGGCCAGAACGTCCCCCTCCCCCATGCCCCAGTCCTCCGCCGCCATGGCCAGCGCGCCGGGGGTAAAGGGCTTGGCCAGCAGCTGCGCTGCTTCGGCCTGCCGCTCCTCCGGGACGCGGGCCAGTATGCCCGCCAGCGCCCCCGCCGGAAGGGTATAGGCGCTGGCGGTGAGCACCAGGGGATTATAGCCGTCCGCCTGGATCAGGTCGAAGAAGGTGTAGATGTTCTCCGCCCCCAGGCAGGGGGCGAACAGCACATCGCACCGCCGGTTCTGGTTCACGTCCCGGAAGTTCCCGTTGCCCTGGGCAAAATACTCCCTACCCAGCGAAAAGGCGTTATACTCCCGCTCCGGGTCGCCATGCTTCCGGGAGTAGAGATAGAAGGGGACAGTTTTCCCGCCGTCCTCAAAAAAGACGGGCGCGCCCCCCCGCAGAGCGTTGTCCAAGTAGGTCTGGCGGCAGTACGCGTCAAACACGGGGTCGGCGGTGCGGCAGGAGACAGGAGCGCACAGGTCGTCCACCAGCGCGGCGGCCTGACGGCGCTTCTCCTCGAACCAGCTTCCATCGGTGATCTGTCCGGCCAGGGCGGCCACCCGCCCCTTGTCCTCGGCCTGGCCGTAGAGGGAGTATACCCGAAGGGCCTCCCCCGGCCCCAGCACCGCCTCCCTGGGCAGGAAGCAGCAGGGGAGGCGGTTTTCCGCCTGCTGGGGCGCGATCCGCAGATCCGCCAGCGGGGCGGCGGCAAAGCCCTCCGCCGCGGCCAGCGATGTGTCCGCCCCAAACACCAGCTCCGGCTGGACGATGGGGCGCAGCAGCTCCCCCGCCTCGTCCCAGGCCAGGCAGAAATTGCAGCCCTCCACCGCTGTCACCTGGGCGGTGTCCTCCATGGAGGCCCGCACCCGGAAACAGGCCATGCCTTTTTCCGCGTCCTCCACCCGCATCCAGGCCTGGGCCAGATTGTTCATCTCCTTCAGGTTCTCGTGGCTGACGCCGTAGGGCACCAGCTCCGGCATCCCGTCCAGCAGCTCCAGCGCCACGGGCCGCGCCCCCGCGTTGGCCACCGTCAGCACCCGGGCCAGCGCCGCCGTGCGCTCGCCGGGGACGCCGAAGTACACCGCCGACGCCCGCAGGCCGTCCTGCTCACAGGTGATCTCCAGCTCGCTCATGCCGATGTGCATATCGCAGTTTTGGGTGAACAGCTCCCGGTACGTGCCATTCACCTTGCAAAAGGTGCGAAAGCCCGTCCGGGCCACGTCCCGGTAGGCCTGCCGGGCGGGGGAAAATTCCATGATGGCGTGATCCTTGTCGTTCACGCCAAAGGAGCACACCCCCTGCCCCCGGTTGTTGTAGTAGCACCACACCGGCACCCCCAGCTGCCCGGCGATCCCGGGCAGGAAGCTGGAAAAGGGCGGCTTGCCCTGGTAATTTTGGATCACATAGCGCCCCTGCGCGTCAAACATCTCCATCGTCTCCCTTCCCGGCGGGCACCAGCTCCGCCGTCAGCTCCAGCAGCCCGTCCCCTCCGGGCAGCTCCCGGCGGGGGATAACCAGCCGCCCACCGGAGCCCGTCCACCGCTTCTCCCCGCAGGCCACCGTCCCCAGCCGGTATTGGCCGAAGTCCAGCCCCCCGGCGTTCTCATACCGCACCCGCAGCCGCCGCCCGGCGGCGGTGCAGCACAGCTCCGCCGTACCACTGCCGTCAAACTGCTCCAACCTCAGCTTGGGCTCCAGCAGGAGATCCCCACCACAGCCCCGCACGCCGAACACCTGGGCCTGCATGGTAAGCAGCAGCCAGCTCCCCGCCCCGGTAAGGTAGGGGTACATCCCCCGGCCCCGGTCGTCAAAATACTCCGGTATGCCAGGAAGGAGCCTGCTGTGTTCAAAGTCGTCGCACTGCAAAAAGAGCTGCCGCAGCACCTTCCAGCCCTGGGCGGCAAAGCCCCGGGCGTAGAGGGCGTAGGCGTACATCACCGCCATGTGGCTGAACACCGCCCCGTTCTCCTTGTGCCCGTAGGCGAAGCCGAACATCCGCCCCATATCCAGCTTGACCTCGCCGAAGTCGGTATTCAGGCAGTAGCCGCCCCGCTGGGGCTGAAACAGGTACCAGTCCGCCGCCCGGATGATGTCCCGCACCCGGCTGTCGTCCGCCGCGCCGGAGAGAATGGCAAACACCTGCCCGGTGAGCATCATGCGGGCCGTCTCCCCTCGCAGGCCCTCCGCCTGCCGGCCGGAGTTGTCGTAATAGCTGTTAAACCAATGGAGGCGCACCCCGTCTCCAACCCATTCGCCGGCGGCGATATGCGCCCGCAGCCACTGAGCCATCCGGTTCAATTTTCCGGCCAGAAGCGGGGCCGGGTACTCCGTCTGCTCCCTGACGCGATCCGCCCCGGCGCAATAGTCCAGCAGGGCTACGCGCATCTCCTCCGGTTTTCTCCAGATGATCTCCGGGCAGTCCAGGAGCTTTGCCAGCGCCCCGCTGACGGCAAATGCGTTCCGCCCCGCCCCGGCCAGCCGACTCACCATCCCGGCCAGCAGCTGAAACCCGTAGGCGTAGGCGGCGGTGAAAGCTACGCTCTCCCCCCGCTCCCGGGCCATGTCCAGCCCGTCGTTCCAGTCCGCCCCCCGCAGGCGCATATGGCCGTGCTCTCCCACATCGAAAAAAGCGGCGGCGAGCTGCACCAGCAAATGCTCCAGTACCGTTCCGACGCGGGGGCTGTCCGGGGGTGCGCTGCGCGCCCACTCCCCCCGCCAGGGCAGATCGTCCGCAAAATAGGGCCGTTCCTCCACAAGGAAGCTATCGTCCCCCGTCTCGTCCAGATAGAGGGCCACGGTGAGCAGGGGCCAGAAGCCGTGATCCATCCACACCCGGGGGATGCCGTTCCGATCCGCCTTGAACTCCCCGGGCACGGCGCCGATGATGGTGGCGTTGGTGCCGTCGGTGCGCACCCCGGCAAAGTAGCTGAGCAGATCCTCCCGCACCCCGCCGGGATCGGTGAGCAGCAGGGCCAGGCTGTCCTGCCACAGATCCCGCCAGCCCCGGCCTCCCCGGCCGTAGTCGTGGTGGGGCAGGAAACTGCACCCGCAGATGCGGCGCAGCACGGGCTGTACCGCCACCCAGCGCATCCAGGCGTCGAACCGGGCGTCCCCGGTGCGGAAGGTCTGGCCCACCTGTCCCTGCCACCACGCTTGGGTTCGTGCCAGGGCAGCGTCCACTCCGTCGGGAGTGAGGTAGGGCGCGGGGTTGGCACCGATGGCCAGCACAATTTGGTAGCGGCGGCTCTCCCCGGGGCCCAGGGTCACTGTGGGGAAAAACAGCGCCGCCGCCATCTCGCCCCCCTGGGCACTCTGCCCCGCGTGGAGCCAGGTGTCAGGCCGGGGGTGCACCACCGCCTCGGGCCAGTCCCAGCTCCCCTCCCCCACGAAGTCCTTCGCCAGAGCCAGGAAGCCCTGGGGGGGCACGCCCGTCTCGTCCCCACCCCACACCCGGTAGGTCACCCGCCCCGGCCGGTGGCCCCGCTCGTCAAAGGTGAGGGTGGAGGCTCGCAGGCCAAGCGCCCGGTTCTCCCGGGTGATCCGCTGCCACAGCAGCCCCGCTGTGAGGACGGTTTCCTCCCAGTCCGGGGCAAAGCGCCGGGCCTGCTGGGGGGCGCTCTGGCCCGTTACTGACCAGGGCTCCCCCCCGTTGGCCCGCACCCAGAAATTACGGCTGTCCCGGCTGGAGCGCAGGCTGTCTCGCTGGCGGGGGCCAGCAGGAAGGTATTCTGCCCTGTCTTGCAGTCCCCCGCCAGCAGGGGGGTGACGCTGGATATCATCTCACCCTCGTTTACCAGGGGGAAATAGATCTCCCCGTACCGCTGGGCGTCCCGCAGGGTAAACTCGCCCTGTTCATTCAAATAGGTCAACTGCCGCATATCCGCCGCCTTTCCTTGGGTATTGCCTGTATTGTACCGGAATGCGGGCAGGCGGAAAAGCGGGCGGATTTTAGCGGGGTGTCATTTTTTACAGGGAAGCAAAAGGCCGCCCTCCGTCCTGCCATCGGACGAAGGGCGGCCTTTGCTTATTATTCCCCATCCTTCCGGGTGGGGGCCTTGGCACGGCGGTACTCGGTGGGGGAGAAGCCCACTGCCGCCTTGAACACCTTGAGGAAATGCTTGTCGTCGGAAAAGCCCGCCCGGCGGCAGATCTCGTTCACACGCCAGTCGGTCTCCTCCAGCAGGCGCTTGGCCTCGCTGATGCGCAGCTCCTGAAGGTAGCCCGAGAAATTCACCCCGGTGTACTGCTTGAACAGCAGGCTGAACAGGGAGTAGTTCATGGACACGTGGTTGGACACCACCGTCATGCTCAGCGGCTCCCGGAAGTGCTGCTGGATGTACTGGGCCGCCTGCCGGATCTTCTGCTTGTTCTCATAGTCGGCGAACTCCTGGGCCGTTCTGCCGCAGAACCCGTCCAGCCACTGGCCCAGGGCGTCCAGGTACTGCGTCCAGCAGGGGAAGTCCCACAGGGCGGCGAAGCGGCGGGGTTCCTCTCCCTCGCCCATGAACTGGCTGTAATCCTTCCCCAGCCGCTGGGCGAACCGGGCGCACAGCCCCGCGACCTCCTCCGGGTCAACCTCACCCCGGGCAGCCCGGGCCCCTTCGCTCCCCAGAAGCTGGAGGATCTCCTGCCCCTGGGACAGACCCGCCAGCCCGGTGAGCTGCTCTACCGAGACCGCCAGGGGCTGGAACGCCTGGGGCGGCAGCTCGCCGCAGGGCTCCCCAGTGAAGAAGGAACGCTGCCAGGCGGCGCGGGCCTGCTGGTAGCACAGGTGGAGGGACTCCGGCCCGGTGTGTTCGCTGCCCCGCCCCACCGGGACGGTCAGGAGGGCCGCCAGCTCCGCCGCGCCCTCCCGGGGCACGGCGTAGAAGAAGACCGCGCCTACGGCGTGGATCCGGAGGACGCCCTCCGGTAGGTGCCGGGGACAGTCCCCGGCACAAAAGCCCACATAGGGGCCAGGGAAAAAGCTGCCGCGGCAGCCCTCCGCCTGCTCCCGCCACTCCGGGCTGCCGGTGTCCTGCCCAGCATCAGGTGGCGCAGGGTGCGCAGGAGCCGCTGCCCCTGTTCCTTCTGCTGATCCTGCTTTTGGCGGTACTGGTCCTCCAGCTTTTCCAAGACCTCGAACAGCCGCTCCCGCTCCACCGGCTTGAGCAGGTAGTCGAACACGCCATTTCGCAGCATCTCCACGGCGTAGGAAAAGTCGTCGTAGCCGCTGATCACCAGCACCATGGGCTGGTGATCCAGCTCTCCCAGCTGGGAGACCAGCTTGATCCCGTCCATTTTGGGCATCCGGATGTCGGTGATCAGCAGATCCACCTGGTTTTGGCGCAGAAGCTCCAGCGCCTCCTCCCCGTCCCTCGCTTCTAAAATCGTCTCCACCGGGACACCGGAGCGCCGAACCATGGTGACCAGGCCCTTGCGGATGAATTTTTCGTCCTCAGCGATCAAGATTGTTTTCATGTGCTGCCCTCCGTCGCTTCATGGAATGGGAAAGTCACGGTGACGGCGGTACCGCCCCCCGGCTGAGACTCCACCCGCAGGCCGTACGACCGCCCGTAAGCCATCTGGATGCGATCCTGCACGTTTTTCAGGCCGATGCCGTTGCCGGAGGAGGAGCGGGTGGGCTCCTCCCCGGCGATCTGCCGGCGCAGGCGCTCCAGCTCCTCCGGATCCATCCCCCGGCCCTGGTCGGCGATGCGGATGGTGAACCGGCCCTCCTCCCGGTCGCACACCCCGGTGAGGGTGATGGTGCTGTCGGCGGCCAGCGCCGCCGCGCCGTGGATGACGGCGTTCTCCACAATGGGCTGGAGGCTCACCTTGGGGATGGGCTGGCCCATCAGCTCCAAGGGTATGTCGATCTCCAGGCCGATCACATAGTCGAATCGCAGGTTCATCAGCGCCACGTAGTTTCTGATGTAGTCCAGCTCCCGCTCCAGGCGCACCCCGCCGCCCTCCAGCTTCATGCTGTAGCGCAGCAGCTTGCCCAGGGTGGTCACCGCGTCGGCGATCTCGTACTCCTCGTCGATCTCCGCCATCATCTTGATGGCCTCCAGCACGTTGTAGATGAAGTGGGCGTTGATCTGGTTCTGGAGGGCCCGCAGCTCGGTGCGCTGGATCTGGCCCTCCCGCTCTAAATTGTCCCGCATGAGCCGGCGCAGCTGATCCAGCAGCCGCCCGGTCTCCCGGGCGAAGTCGGCCACCTCGCCCCGGCCCTCCGTCTCCACCCGGGCGTCAATGTCCCCCTTGGCAAAGGCGCGCAGGCCGTCGAAGGCCCCGTAAAAGCCCCGCAGGATGCGCCGGGTGAGCAGGGACACCGCCCAGGTCATCACCGCGAAGGCAGCAAGCAGCACCGCCAGCAGGGAGAGAAATTGGAGCGCCAGGAGACGGTACAGGTCGGACAGGCCGGTGACCTGGAGATAGACGCAGTCCAGCTCCTTGAGGGGGGCCTGGGTCACCAGCACCCGCTGGCCGGCCAGGGTATACTCCGTTCCGTCGGGCACCTGGGCCAGCCGGGCCAGCTCCTCCGCCCCCACCGGGGCCTCCCCCGCCAGCAGGGCGCCCTCCCCATCCACCAGCACCATCCAGCCGCTGGGCCGGGGATCAAACAGCTCGGGCAGCACCTCGTCCATGCGCACCGCCACCTCCAGCACGCCCACCCGCTCCTGGGCGGAGGTGGTGCTGGCGGTAATGGCAGTGACCAGGCTCATGATGTGGGGCGTCACAGGGTAGTTGTCAAAAAGCTGGTCGTTAAAATCCAGGTGCCAGGAGCCGGAGACCAGCTCCTCCCCGGCCCAGGGCATCCGCTCCATTCGGCCCCGGCTGTAGAGGATGGGGATCATCTCGTTGATACCGTCCGCCTCGGCGTACACCCGGATCTGATAGAGATCCGGGTTGCTCAGGGTGATCTTCTCCAGGCTGGATACGTCAGTTCGGTAGAACTCCAGCAGCTCCGCCGCCTCCGGTGGCGCACCCAGCTTCAGCCGGTGCAGATGCTCCACCAGAGCGGGGGTGTTCAGAAACACCTGGGTGGACATATTGCACAGCTCCGCCGTCCGCTGGATTTGGGCCTGGGCCTGGGCGCAGCGATCCTGTGCCTCCCGGAGCCGGGACTGGATGGTGGTGTTGTGCTGCCCCCGCAGCACCGTGTAGCACAGCAGAAGCATGGGTACCAGCAGGAACAGGCAGCTCACCAGCGCCAGCTGACGGCTGAGCTTCAGGCGGGAAAACCAGTTTCTCATGGCGCGCCCCCCCGCTCAGGACAGGCCCAGCCTGGCCTTGGCCTCGTTCATCTGCCGGGTGCTCTCCTCCAGCACCAACTCCAGGCCGTTGGATTCCCGGAGGGAAACGTACAGCTCCCACTGCCACTCGAACTCCTCCTGGGTGGGGGCCAGTAGCAGCTGGGGCAGCATCTCCCCGTGAATGGCGGTGAGGCGCTTGTCCGCCGCGTCCGCCTCGCTGCCGGGGGTAAAGGATACATCGTATTGCCCGGTGTAGACAGTGTAGGGGTACGTCCACTCCTCCATCTGTCGCAGGGCGGGGTCGTCCAGTGGTTTCCACCGGGCCTGCATCCGGTTGTCCTGGAGCATCCAATAGGTGTCGTCCGCCCCCACCTGGGCCACGTAGGCGGGGTAGTCCTCCCGCATGAGCCGCTTGACCTCCTCGGTGAGCTCCGCCCGGCCGTCCACCATCTGGTAGTGCTCCCCCTCAATGCCCAGGGCGATGAGCTTCTGCCCCTCCTCCCCCATGAGGAAGCTCATCAGCTGGATGGCCTTGTCTGGGTGAGCGCAGTTTTTGGAGATGAGGGTCACCGTCCAGCCGTTGATGCTGGTACCGGGGAGGGTGTGGGGATCGCCGTTGGCGTTGCGGGGGCCGTCGATGGCGATATAGGCGCCCCCCGGATCCTTTTCATAGAGGGCGCGCTGCTGCTCCGCCAGGTCGGTGCGCTGGTAGATCATACAGAAGTAGCGCCCCTGGGCCAGCTTTTCCTCCATCTGGGCCCGCTTGTCGATGAAGATGTCGTTGGCCAGCAGGCCCTCCTCCCCCAGCTGGCGGAACATGGCCAGCCAGCGCTTGTACTCCGGGTCGGTGTAGCGGTCATAGAACCGGCCGTCCTTCTCGTAGGGGATGGCCAGGAAGTTCATGAGGAACAGGTCGAAGGAGTCGCACCCCCGGTTGGTGAACTCGTGGGCGCCGATGGGGATCAGGGGCTTGCCGTCCACGGTGGGGAAGCGCTCCGCCGCCGCGCGCACCGCGTCCGCGAAGCCCTCCGGGGTGGTCATATCCGGGGAGCCGATGGCCTCGTAGATGTCCTGGCGTACCAGGAAGGTCTGGTTGGAGCCGATGCGGTTCTCCCCCCGGTAGTCCTCCGGAGCGTAGGACGAGTTGGGGTAGCAGCAGGTATTGCCGTCCGGCCGGGCGTACCAGGCCAGCCGCCGCTGGTCGGCCACCGTCCAGAAGGACAGGTCGTACTGGTTGGCCAGCTCATTCAGAGGGTAGGCCATACCTCCGTCCACGATCTCGGTGAGCTGGGTCTCCCACAGCCTAAAGTCACCAGGTCGGGCAGGCTGCCCCCGGCGATGAGAGCGTCCAGCGTCTCCGACTCGCTGCCGTCCGGGGAGATGAAGCGGATGTCTACCCCAGTTTTCTCCGTGATGGCTTCACTCACCGCATTACCGCCCCAGGGGGTGTTGTACCAGCTGTAATTGACGTACCAGTCCAGGGTCACCGGTTCCGTTTCACCGGAACCGGACTCGGCCGGGGGCGCGGACACCGCGCACCCGGCTGAGCCGAGAAGTATCGTCAAACACAAAAGTGAGGAAATCAGCCGTTTCATCCCAAAGGCCTCCCGTCATCTGCTTTGTGTCCAGCATATCATATCGGTCAGGGGGATGACAACCTTATTCTTTCACACTGCCCGCAGAAATGCCGCATTCGTGTGCATCTGTCCCCGCCCCGAGGGGCGGGGGCTTCTTACTCCTTGACGCTGCCGGCGGAAATGCCGCTGATGATGTACTTGGAGAAGAAGCAGAAGGCGATCATAATGGGCACCGCGGAGATGGCCACCACCAGATAGGTGGCGCCCATGTTGGTGGTGATGTCCCGCACGGCGGACAGCTCCGCCACCATCACGGGCAGGGGTCGCTTTGCCGGCGTATTGATGATCAGCATGGGGATCAGGTAATTGTTCCAGCTGCCGATGAACGCGCCGATGGCCATGGTGGCGATGCCGGGGGCCATGATGGGCAGGACGATCTTGTGGAAGATCTTGAACTCGCTGGCCCCGTCGATGCGGGGGGGCCTCCAGGATGGCCTTGGGCATGACGGAGAGAATGTACTGCCGCAGGAAGAACACCGTGGCCGGGCTGGCGATGGAGGGCAGGATCAGGGGCCAGTAGGTGTCGATGAGGCCCATCTGGTTCACCAGGTCGTAGAAGCCCAGCATACTCAGCTGGGAGGGCACCATCATGAAGATGAGCAGGGCGGTGAAAATGACCTTGGCGCCCTTGAATTTATAGTAGGCCAGCCCGTAGGCGGTGAGGGCGGAGAAGTAGCTCACCAGCGCCGTATTGCACACCGCCAGGAACAGGCTGTTCAGAAAGCCCCGGCCCAGATTCAGGTTTTCGCTGACGATCCGCCAGTTCTCCGCCAGACTGCCGCCGGGCAGCAGGGAGAAGCCGGTCATGATCTCGTTGCCCGTGCGGGTGGCGTTGACGATCATCAGCCAAAAGGGGGTGAAGCACAGCGTGGAGAGCAGGATCAGAAACAGGTAGAGCAGCGCCTTGATGCTTTTGGATTTCGCGTCCATCCGTCAGTCCTCCTTTTGGTTCATCAGCTTGAAGGCGATGCCGCAGAACACCGCGATGATCAGGAACAGCACAAAGGCCAGTGCGGCGGCGTACCCCATCTGGTGATTGGTAAAGGCGGTGGTGTAAATGTAGAATACCGACGTGTACAGCGCCCGGCCCGGTTCGCCCTTGGTGCCGGACAGCAGGTAGGGCAGGTCGAACAGCTGCAAACCGCCGATGAGGCTGGTGACCGCCACGTACAGCATGATGGGCCGCAGCAGGGCCAGACCCAGCTGGAGGACAATGTTCACGCCCCACATCTTCAGCGTGTTGCCAAAGGCGTCCCGGAACAGGGGATCCTTGAACGCCCGGACATAGTTGTCAAACCAGACGAAGGTCTCCTTGCCGAACCCCTTGTAGTTCATAAAGCTCATCTGGAGGGTGCGGAATACGGGGTAGATATTGAATACCAAAAACGCGAGGACAAAGGGCAGGCAAAACAGGATGCCGTAGCGGTTGCGCCGCTCCAGACCACCCTTTGGGGACTTGACCGCCCGCCGCTCACTCGCCGTCGCCGGAACTGCCATGGACGCTCCACCTTTCTTTTCCCAATTTTGAACGCGCCCGGGGTGGAGCGATCCGCTCCGCCCCGGGCGCATTGAGGAATCCGTTAGAATTGATCGCGGCTCAGCCGTTGTAGTAGGGGGAGTCCGCGGGGACGGACAGCTCGGGGAACTGGGTGATGACATTCTGGTAGAACTCCTGCACGGCCTGCTCCTTGGTCTGCTCGCCCTTCTTCACGGCGGTGATGGCCTTGCCCCAAGCGTCCTTGCAGGCGTCGTCATAGCCGGTGAGGTTGAAGTCGATCTTCTCCATCTCGGCGAGATAGAAGGCGTAGGTATTCTGGTTACCGAAGGACTCGTTCTGATAGTCCTTGTTGTTCTCCAGCACGGCCTTGTTGTTCACCACGTCGCCGTTGGAGGCCTCCAGCCACCACTGGCTGGTCTCGTCGTTCAGGGTGCAGAACTCGATGAACTTCTGGGCGGCCTCCTTGTGTTGGCTGAACTCGTTGACGGTGAGGAAGGTGCCGCCGCCGAAGAAGGAGCACGGGCCGGAGCAGACACCAAAGTTACCCTTGTTGCCCTCGGCGTTGTCGCGGACGATGAGCGCGCCCCAGGAGGGCATGACGTAGGAGAACACCTGGGTGATGCCCTCGCCGCCGGCGGCGCCCTCGTTGATCAGCTGATCCTTGTCCATGCCCCAGACGTCGCCGCTCTGCGCCTCGCTGATCTTGGGCAGGGGGCCGGCCATGGAGGCGTACCAGGGGGCGGACCACTCCAGGGCATAGGCGACCTGGTCGTTCTGATAGAGGTGGGTGGCGCAGTCCATGTAGTCCAGGCGATCCTGGTTGATGATGATCTGGCCGTCCTTTACCCAGGGATCCCGGTTGGAGAACCAGCGCAGGGCGCCCTCATCGCCGAAGACGCAGTAGCCCTTGGCCTGGAGGGTATCGGCGGTCTTCTCGATCTCCTCAAAGGAGGAGAAGTGCTTGGCGATCTCGTCGGGGTCGTCGGTGCCAAAGACCTCCTTGGCCAGGTCGCGGCGGTAGATCACGGAGCCGGGGCAGGCCTGATAGCTGATGGCGCGCAGCACGCCGTCCTCGTCACAGCCGGCCTCGTAGGTGTAGTCCACCAGGCGGGTTTTGACCTCGTTGTCCAGGGCGCTCAAGTCGGCGCAGAAGCCGGCCTCGTAGAAGTTGGGCAGCATCTGGGGCTCGCCTACGAACACGTCCAGGTCTTTGCTCTTGGCCCCCAAGGTCTGCATGATCTTGGTCTCGAAGTCGGCGGAGTCGAACACCACCACATCCACATGGTTGCCGGTCTGCTCCTCGTAGCGGTCGGCGAACTGCTTCAGGTCGTTGGACAGAGTCCACAGGACGATATCGTCCTGCTTTTCGTCGCCGCCCTGCTGGCTGCCGCCGCCCTGGGTGGGGGTGCCGGGGTTGTCATTGCCGGGGTTGCCCGCGCTGCTGCACGACGCCAGGGAGAGGGTCATCAGCAGGGCCAGAATCATTGCTGTCAGCTTTTTCATGTCTACTGCTCCTTCCGAAATGTGTCCGAGTGGGTCTCGGCTTGATGGGTTTATCATAGCAGACCGCCGGACACTGGGAAATGAGGCAGATTTTAAAGGAGTGTCGTTTTTTTAACGGGGACAAAATGTTGAGGCAACACAGGGCCCCTGTAATTACAGTAGGACAAAATTTCCCCCGTCTGCTTTTAAGGGTATCGCCGCAGCGCAAACTGTTGACGGTGCTTCGATAATACTATTGTACAGCATAGGAATGAACTTTTATCCAGATATAAAGTCTCGACGGATTTCTCCAACACACTTTCTTTGACTAAAAATGATGTGGCACGGTTCGTTGAAGAAGCGCATGCTATGTGGTGTTCACATAAGCAAATCGTTATTGTCCACCTTCCGCCGCAGGTGTTCCTTGGGTACCAAACTCTCTGCATCCACCAGTTCCACCACGCCCCGTTCCATTTTCCCCTTTTCCATCATTATTCTCACCCTGTTTCATTTTACCACATGAAGCTGAAAAAGTCTGCCATCCGGCAGACTTTTTCGACGGGCTGAGGGGCGGCTACCAGCCGCCCCTACACAGGGTTTTATTCACGTTCCGCTCTGGGCGGGCGTTCTGTCATTTGCCGGGTACAAAGGGCGACACACCGCATTTTCCCGGGAAATAGACCTGATACCAGATGAGGAAGGACAGCACCGTGTACAGCTTGCGGTGGGTTTTCGCACGGCCAGAGTAGTGGGCGTCCAGCAACTCCAGCAGGTACTTCTGGTCGAAAAATTCCGCCACATAATCCTGGCTGATCAGTTCTTTGGCCCAGTTGTAGTACTTCTCCTCCCGCAGCCAGGCGATGAAGGGCACCGGGAAGCCCTTCTTGTCCCGCTTCACCCAGTCGTCGGGCAGCAGAGGCACCGCCGCCATACGCAGGGGGTACTTGGTCATGGTCTTGCCCCGCATCTTCTGGGAGCTGGGGATGGCCCGGGCCACCGCCCACACCTCCCGATCCAGGTAGGGCACCCGCAGCTCCAGGGAGTGGGCCATGGTCATGCGGTCGGCCTTGCGGAGGATATCCAGCGGCTGCCACAGGTGGAGGTCCAGGTACTGCATCTTGGTCAGGTCGTCGGCGCCCTCGATGGCCTCGAAGTAGGGCTCCGTCACATCGTGCCAGGTCAGCTCAGAGCGGTAGGCGGGGGTGAGCACCCGCTCCGCCTCCTCGTTGCCGAAGATGAAGGCCTGACCCACGAAATACTCATCCACCCCCTTGGCAGCCTTGGTGAGGAAGCCCTGCCCATGGAATTTGGGCAGGCCGGACACCGCCTTGGCCACCGCTTTCCGCAGGGCCAGGGGCGTCTTGCAGTAGGCCCGGAAGGGTTTGGTGGTGTGGTAGGTGATGTAGCCACCGAACAGCTCGTCCGCCCCCTCGCCGGACAGCACCACCTTCACATCCTTGGCCGCCAGCTGGGACAGAAAGTACAGCGGCACGGTGGACAGGTTGGCATTGGGCTCGTCGGCATAATATTGGATGGCGGGGAGCGCGTCGAAAAACTCCTGGGCGGAGATGGTCTTGGAGATGTTACGCAGGCCCAGCTCCTGACACAGAGCCTTGGCCTCGCCGGTCTCGTCAAAGTCCTTGTTGGCGAAGCCCACCGAGTAGGTCTTGTCCGGCCGGGACAGGGCGGCGATGACACTGGAGTCGATGCCGCCGGACAGGAAGGAACCCACCTCCACGTCGCTGATCTCGTGGGCCTTCACGGACTGGGTGACAACCTCCCGGATCTGGGCCGCCCGCTGCTCCAGGGGCATGGGCTGGGGGTCGAAGGAGAAGGTGTGGTAGGAGGCGAACTGGGTGTGTCCGTCCCGGTGGATCAGGTAGTGGCCGGGGAGTAGGCGGTACACCCCCTTGAAAAAGGACTCGTTGAGGGCGGAATACTGGAAGGTGAGGTAGAGCTTCAGGGCGTTGGGGTTGAGCTCCTTGTGAAAGCCGGGGTGGGGCAGAAAGCTCTTGCACTCCGAACCGAAGAAGAACAGCTCCCCCATCTGGGCGTAGTAGAAGGGCTTGATGCCGAAGGGATCCCGGGCGCCGAACAGCTCCTTTTTCTCCTTGTCCCAAATGACGAAGGCGAACATCCCCCGCAGCTTCTTCAGCACCTCCACCCCCCACTCCATGTAGCCGTGGAGCACCACCTCGGTGTCGCAGTCGGTGTGAAAGCTGTGACCCGCGGCGATGAGCTCCCCACGCAGCTCCCGGAAGTTGTAGGTCTCCCCGTTGTAGGCGATGACGTACCGCCCGTCGGGACTGACGATGGGCTGCTGTCCCTTCTCCAGGTCGAGGATGGACAGGCGGCGGTGGGCGATGCCGCAGCATTCGTCGGTGTACTGTCCCTCGCCGTCGGGCCCCCGGTGGCGGATGGCGTCCCCCATGGCGCGCAAGGCCGTCTTGTCCGGGGGGGTGGAGCGGGACACAAAGCCGGTAAAACCGCACATATTCAAATCCTCCAATTCCATGGATGCGTGTTCCAAAAAGTCTACCTTTTAGAATAAAGCCAAACCGGGAAAATGTCAACTGCCAGGCGGCGGAATCTTGCCGGGTTTTGCCTCCTTTTTTGCGGGACGGAATGGGGGTGGAAAAATCCGGACGGCTGTGGTATGATGAAAGGCACATTCATCGTTGGACAACCATGACCCGGAGGAATTCTCATGAGCGAGCCTTGGAAAAAACACCTGCCACCCCTGTGCGCCGGGGCAGGCATCCTGCTGCTGGTGGGGGCGGTATGGGCCTGTCTGTCGCTGGAGCGGGGCGGCAGGGCGGATCACATCACGATGGCGGCGGCGCTGCTGATCCTGGCGGAGCTGGCGCTGCTCCTGCTGCGGCGGGAGGGCTGCCGGTGGAACACGCTGCTGATGATGCTGCTGCCCATCGGGGCGGCCATGCTGTTCCGGGCGCTGAGCCTGGACTATGCCGGGTCAGACTACAACAACTTCCTGTCCGGGTGGTATCGATATTTCCAGGAAAACGGGGGCTTCGGGGCCGTGTCCCATTCGGTGGGGGATTACAACGTGCCCTACCTCTACTTCATGGCTTTCATCTCCTATCTGTCCGTACCAGATCTGTATCTGATCAAGCTATTCTCCCTGGTGTTCGACGTGATCCTGGCCTGGGGCTGCTACCGGCTGGTGCGTTCCCTGGTCAGGGAACGCCAAGGGAGCGCCGCTCCCCTGGCCGCCTTCGCCGCCGCCCTGCTGCTGCCCACGGTGGTGCTCAACGGGGCCCTCTGGGGCCAGTGCGATGGGATCTACGGCGCTCTATGCGTTCACGCCGCTGCCTCAGTGCTGGAAGGGAAAAACAAGATCTCGATAGCCCTGATGGCCCTGGCCTTCTCCTTCAAGCTCCAGGCCATTTTTGTCCTGCCGCTGTGGGGGGTGCTGTGGCTGGCGGGCCGGGTGAAGTTTCGGGAGCTGTGGGTGTTCCCCCTCACCTACCTGATTACTATTATCCCCGCCCTCCTGCTGGGCAAGCCCCTGGGGGACATCATCGGCATCTATTTCAACCAGATGGGAGAGTACAGCAGCCGCCTGGTGCTCAACGCCCCCTCCGTGTATCAGTTCCTGCCCTATGGCACCGAGGATCCGGGCTGCTTTGCCCTGCTGGGGGTGGCCGCCGCCGGGGCGCTGGTGCTGGTACTGCTGGGGTTGGGCTTCCTGCTCCGGGGCAGGCTGGACAACCGGCTGGCCATGGCCACGGCCGTGGTGCTGTGCCTGGGGGTGCCCTTCCTGCTGCCCTATATGCACGAGCGATACTTCTTCCTGGCGGACGTATTCACCCTGTGCTGGGCCTGCGCCAATTGGCGCCGCCTGCCCGCCGCGGTGCTGGCGGAGGCCTCCTCCCTGGCCAGCTACATCCTCTACCTGCGGCTGAAATTTAACTTCACGCTCACCCTCGGTGGGAAATTCTACGTCATGCCGCTGGAGACGGCGGCCATGCTGGGGGCGCTGGTATTCTCCGCCGTCATGCTGATTCGGGAGCTGCGAAATCATCGAAAGGGGCTGGAAGCCATATGAAATTTGTATCCTGGAATGTCAACGGCCTGCGGGCCTGCCTGAAAAAGGGCTTTTCAGAGTCCATGCTGGGGCTGGACGCCGACTTCATCTGCCTGCAAGAGACCAAGATGGAGCGGGGGCAGGCGGAAGCGGATCTGCCCGGCTACCACGAGTTCTGGAACTCGGCGGACAAAAAGGGCTACTCCGGCACCGCCATATTCGCCCGTCAGGAACCCCTGTCCGTCTTTTACGGCATGGATCTGGACAGACACGATCACGAGGGCCGGCTCATCACCCTGGAGTACCCGGACTTTTTCCTGGTAGACTGCTACACCCCCAACGCCCAGGACGGGCTGGCCCGGATCGGCTACCGCATGGAGTGGGAGGCCGATCTGCTAAGCTACCTGAAGGGGCTGGACAAAACCAAGCCGGTGGTGTACTGCGGCGACCTCAACGTGGCCCATGAGGAGATCGACCTGAAAAACCCCAAAACCAACCGGGGCAACGCCGGCTTCTCCGACGAGGAGCGATCTGCCATGACCCGGCTGCTGTCCTCCGGCTTCACCGACACCTTCCGCCTGTTATACCCCGATCAGGAAGGGGCCTATTCCTGGTGGAGCTACCGCTTCCACGCCCGGGAGAAGAACGCGGGATGGCGCATCGACTACTTCATCGTGTCCGACCGGCTGGGGCCCCAGGTGGCGGAAGCCGCCATCCACCCGGACATCCTGGGCAGCGACCACTGCCCGGTGTCGCTGAT
Source organism: uncultured Oscillospiraceae bacterium (assembly GCA_910584285.1). Taxonomy (GTDB): domain Bacteria; phylum Bacillota; class Clostridia; order Oscillospirales; family Oscillospiraceae; genus Enterenecus. The sequence goes on along the minus strand of CAJTYK010000007.1, from coordinate 46,344 downwards.
TTTGAAATAATTTCCATGGAGCAATTCCGCTCTTTCGCCGAAAAACGGGCAAGCTATAAGCGCGAAGGAGGGATTCCAATGAAAATGGACAAAAAGGCGGTGCTGCCCATCGCGGGAGCCACCATGGTGGCGGGAGCCGCCGCCCTGGGTATGATGATGATGCCCAAAAAGAAGAAGCACTCCGCCCAAAAGGCGGCGGGCAAGGCCATCAAGGCTGTGGGCGACGTGGTGGAGCACCTGGATCGCTCGCTGAAAATGTAACCCTACAGCACGGCGCGGAACGGGGCGTCCCATAAGGGGCGCCCTGTTTTGCTGTCCTTTTGGAAAGAATCCGGAATTATGGTTGACAGAACTTCCCGGGGAGATTACAATAAATTTCCGCATAACTGTTTTGTTTGACATAACAACAGGGGCCACTCCGACAGAACAGAAAGGATGTCATCTTATGAAACCTGCGAAGCGATTGATCGACCGGGCGCTGGGCCTGATCCTGGCCCTCTCCCTGCTGGCCGGAGGGCTGCCCGCCGCCTATGCCGCGCCGGGCGCGGAACCGCTCACCGGCTCCATTGGTCTCACCCTCCGGTTTGATTTGCCCCAGACCGCCGCCTCCGCTGCGGGGCGGGACATTCAGCTGGAGGTGCGGGGGAGCGGCGGAACCGCCCGGATCTCCCTGCCCGGAGGGACCCCCCTGGAGAACAGCCTGGGCGCCGGCCTGTCCGCCTCGGTGAAGAACACCGACGGCGTGGAGCTCACCCACGAGACCCAGGTGGGCTATTACGAGGCCCGGCTGTCCGGCCTGCCCGCCGGCGGGAGCCGCTATGAACTGACCCTCACCGGCGTGGGGTACAAACCCTTCCGCCAGACCGTCACCCTGGACGGCTACAGCCAGCACGTCATCGTGGGCACCGGCGACGCCACCTTCTCCCTGGGAGATGTGAACGGGGACGGCGCAGTGGATGGCGCCGATCTCAACGCTCTGGACGTCCGCTTGGGCAAGAGCGCCCAGGTTGGCCCCTACGACCTCAACGGCGACGGCAAGGTGGACGTGACCGATCTGGCCTACGTCAACCACGCCCGGAACGCCGCCGGTCAGGCTCAGGTGCTGGACGCAGCCGCCATCGTCGCCCCCCGGTTGGACGTGCCCGCCGGCCTGCTGCAAGGCAACGCGGACGATCTGTTTCGGGACGAGGGCTCTGTCACCGTCTTTCCCTCCAACGGGTCGGTGGAGCTCCCCATCACCCTGGACGACAGCCGCGGCGTGGAGATGAGCCAGATCCGGATCACCTGCCCCGACGGGGTGGGTCAGGGCGGCGTGGAGGCCGGCACGGTGCTGGCCGAGCTGGCTGACGGCTCCACCCTCACCGTCCCCTTTGACGCCGCCGCCCCGGCGGACGTATACGCCATCGGGGAACAGGAGGGCCAGCGGGTGGTCACCATCGACCTGGGCCGCAAGGTGGCGGTGAAAAAGGTCACCATCCAGGTGACCGCCGCCAGCAGCGGAAGCGGCTTCGCCACCGTCACCAAGATCGAGTTTCTCAAGGACATCGTGCCCGACAACCCGATCAACGACGCCGACCAGGTAAAGGGCCTCGCCGCCACCCCTGGCAACGGCAGCGTCACCCTGGACTGGAGCGCGGTGCGCAACGTCACCGGCTACACCGTGGCCTACGGCCTCAGCGCCTCCGCCCTCACCCAGACCCTCCCGGTCAACACCAACCGGGCAGTGATCACCGGGCTGGACAACCTGAAGACCTACTATTTCCAGGTCACCGCCGTCAACGGGGACTGGCGGGGCGCCCCCTCCCGGACGGTGTCCGCCATGCCCCAGCCCGCCGGAGTGCCCGGGGCCCCCTCCAACCTCGGCCTGACCGAGGCGGATCAATCCCTGCGGCTCACCTGGGGCAAAACCAAGGACGCGGCCTACTATCAGGTGTTCTACCGCCCTGCGGGACAGAGCGCCTTCCAGCAGTTCGGCGGCGATATCACCGTCACCTCCGCCACCATCACCGGGCTGGTGAACGGCACCACCTATGAGGTGGCGGTGAAGGCGGGCAACTCCCGGGGCACCGGCCCCTACTCCGCCACCGCCCTGGGCACCCCCAAACAGGAGGCCCTGGTCATGCCAGACCTGCCCCGGGAGGGCCGGATCGACAACAGCATGGTGACCTCCGTGGTGATGGAGAATCCCAACAATGTGAACCGCTCCCTGTGCCCCAACTTCAAGGTCGAGCACGTCATTGACAACAACGCGGCCACCTACTGGGTGGCCAACCAGTGGTGGGTGAGCAGCCGCTTCACCTACACCTTCCGGGAGCCCCAGGACATGAACTACGCCATCCTGGTGCCCTACCTGGGTGGCAACCACAAGTACGCCCTCAGAACCTACACCGTCACCGCCTGGAATAGCAGCGGGGAAAAGGTGCTGGAGGAGACACAGTACACCGCCCGCTCCATGGATCCCAACAAGAACTACCTGGTGCTGACCTTCCCCCTGCTGGAGAACGTGTCCAAGCTCTCCTTCACCCTCAACGAGCGGGAGGGCAACGGCTGCCGGGTGAGCATCTCGGACATGGCCTTTTACAAGAGCGACACCCTGCCCGACGAGATCGCCTCCCTCTTTGCCGACGGCAGCTTCACCGCCCTGCGGCCGGGGGCCACCGCTGGGGCCATCGCCGCCCTCTCCGCCCGGCTGGACGCCAAGGCCGATTTCTACCTGGATCCCGCCCGCCTGCGGGACGAGCTGAGCCTGGCCTCTGCCCTGCTGACCGGCAACACCTCCGCCCTGGGCCTGATCAAGGGCAGCTTCCAGAGCCGGGGCTCCGCCAAGGACACCGCCTACGGCCAGAGCGCCAGCGACCTCCAACCCCTGGGCGTCACCGCCCGGGCGGGCTCGGTGGTGGCGGTGTACGCCTCCCTGCCCGGGGACGCGCCGGTGTACGTCACCCCCACCCAGTTCTACGGCGAGTCCGGCATCTGGCGGGGCGGTGCCGTCAAGCTGGAGAATGGCCGCAACTACATCTATGTGCCCAAGATCGGCTCCCTCACCGACGAGCGGGGCGGCCCGCTGTACCTGTCCTATGCCGGGGGCAGCCCCGGGGCCATCAAGCTCCAGGTGCGGCTGGATCAGAACAGCTTTGCCATGCCCGTGCTGGAGCTGTCCGGCTGGTATCACCTGGGCGAGGCCGCCCGCCGGGATCTCATCCGCGCCTATGTCGCCGAGCTCCAGACCTATGTGGCCGCCCTCAAGCTCTCCAAGCCGGGCACCGATATCCGCAACGCCACCGAGATCTCCACCCCCAGCGTGCTGCTGTCCATCCCCGCCGACCGGGCGCTGGCCGGCCTGTCCGGCATCGGCGCGTCGGTGGATGAGATGGCGGAGGCCATGTACCGGGATGTACTGGCCTGGGAGGATGTGATGTACGTGGCCAACCAGGTGCAGGGCATCGTTCCCGCCGGCGGGGCCCGGACGGATTCCTACCGCTATCCCATGAGCACCCGTCAGAATATCCGTTACATGAGAATGTTCGCCGGGGCCTTTATGTACGCCGCCGGCAACCATATCGGCATCGGCTACGGCTCCGCCCAGGGCATGGTGTGCGGGCGGCCTGTGTCTCAGACCGGTGTAGGAAATGCCAACGGCCTGTTCGGCTGGGGCATCGCCCACGAGATCGGCCACAACATGGACAAGCTGGGCCGGGCCGAGATCACCAACAATATCTACGCTTTGGCCGTCCAGGCCTGGGACGGCGGCTCCATGACCCGGCCCACCCGGCTCACCCTCAGCAATATCTGGCCCGCCATCTATGACAAAACCGCCCAGGGCCGCCCCGGCTCCGCCGGGAATGTGTTCGTCCAGCTGGGTATGTACTGGCAGCTCCATTTGGCCTATGACGGCGCCGTCAAGCCGCTGGACTTCTACAACCGCTTCTTCACCGCCTGGAAGTCGGGCAGCTACAGCGGCTATTCCTACGACGAACGGGTGGCCCTCATCGCCTCCCAGACCGCGGGTCGGAACCTCACCGAGTTCTTCACCCGCTGGGGCCTGATTCTGGGAGAGGAGGCCAAGGCCATCTTGTCCAGGCTGCCCGCCGAGACCCGGGCCGTCTGGTATCTGAACGACGACTCCTATGCCTACCGCCTGCAAAACGGCAGCCCCTTCCGCGGCAGGGTGTCCGCCTCCGCCTCCGTCAGCCAGAACCACGCCACGGTGTCCATCTCCGGCGGGGACGGCACGGTGCTGGGCTATGAGATCCTGCGCAACGGCAACCCCATCGGCTTCACCACCGGCAGTGCCTATGTGGACGATCTGGGCGCGGCCAACAACCTGACCTACTCCTACTCCGTGATCCCCGTGGACAAGTTGGGCAACCGGGGGACCGCCGTGTCCGCCGGACAAGTGCGGGTGGCCTATGACAAGACCATCTCCCCCAGCCTCTACACCCTGACCCACAATGGGACAGATGTGGAGATCACCATGCGGACCGGGTCCGTCCCCGTCACAGGGCTGAAGGTCAGCGGCGGCAGTCTGACGGGCTGCACCGTCAGCGCCCTGCTGGACGGCAGCTGGAGCCCGGTGGCCCTGGGCCCAGACAACGGTGGTGTGGCCTACTTCGCCAAGCCCGGCGCCCCCGGCGATAGCCGCATCTGGACGTACGACGTGACCGCCCTGCGGATATCCGGCCTGCCCACCGGGGCACAGGTGGAGCTGCTGGACTACCCCGGCGACCGGGTGGACTTCTACCCGGGGGCGTCGGTGGGCAAGCTGGCCCAGCCTCTGACCTATGACGGTGGCGTGGTGCCTGCGGGCACAGTAGTTGTGGTGGGCACCTACCGGGGCGATCCCGTCTACAACACCTTGGAGGTCCAGGCCCGTTACAACACCACCCCCGAGGCCCAGGAGGAGAACGGCGTCACCAGTGTAGAGCGCGCCCTAAACGGCTTCGCCCTGTTCTTCGCCGAGATCCCGGCGGACGGCCAGGTGAGCGACACCAGCGACGGCTTCTGGGTGTTCGTCCCCGACTGGAAGGCGGAGGAAGCCCTCAACGCCCAGACCGGCGTCACCGCCGATGATCCCACCGAGTTCCGGGTGGTGCTCTACCGCACCGACGATCCCTACTCCAGCGCCAGCCGCCGGGTGACCAGCGAGACGCTGTGGACCAGCTTCCCCCAGACCCATACCCTGCCCCAGCTCGTCCTGACGGGCGAGGGCGTCCAATAAAGGAGGGCCAACCATGAAACGCGTTCTTTCCCTGCTGCTGGCCGCGGCGCTGGCCGCCGCCCTGCTCCTCGGCCCGGCCTGCGCCGCCTCCCCCCTCTGGGTGCAGGTGGACGGTCAGGGCGCCGCCAGCCAGACCGTCACCCTCCGGGGGCTGTCCGGCAGCTTTGACTCCGTGCAGATCACCCTGACCCTGGACAGGGCCCCCACCGGCTTTCAGTTTGCCCCTGCCCTGTCCGGCGGCGAGGCCCACACCGCCCTCACCGTCAGCGGGAACAGCATCACCCTCTATGCCACCTCCCGCAACCAGATCAATCAGGGTGACGGCATCTTGCTGGGCGTGCTCACCGCGGGCAGCCCCTTCCGGATCACCGCCGCCACCAGCGTGAAGCTGCTGGATCTGGAGGCGGGGGGCGGCCGGGAGCTGTCCTACGCCACGGTGGGCGTGGGCTCTCCCACCGTGGCCCTGCCCTTCACCGACGTACCCGAGAGCCAGTGGTATCACGACGCGGTGGCCTACGTCTACGCCGCCCAGCTGATGAACGGCACCGGCGGCACCCTGTTCGAGCCCAACAAAACCACCACCCGGGCCATGATCGTCACCATCCTCTGGCGGCTGGAGGGGGAGCCGATGGTGAACTACCTGATGCCCTTCACCGACGTGCCCGCCAGCTGGTACACCGAGGCCGTCCGCTGGGCCTCATCGGAGCGCATCGTCAACGGCTACACCGACGGAACATTCCGCCCTGAGGCCGCCATCACCCGGGAGCAGCTGGCCACCATCCTGTTCAACTATGCCAAGTACAAGGGTTACGACGTGAGCGGCAGGGCCAACCTGTCCGCCCTGTTCCCCGATGCGGGCAAGGTCAGCGGGTACGCCGCCGACGCCCTGGCCTGGGCCAACCAGGCCAAGCTCATCAACGGCGTGGCCGACGGCGGTGCGACATTCCTCCAGCCCCAGGGCTCTGCCATCCGGGCCCAGGTGGCCGCCATCCTCATGCGCTTCCAGGAGAACATCGCGAAATAGCAGCACAAACCCCCGGGACGAGGGCTCGTCCCGGGGGTCTTTCTCTGGGGTTCTCTTATGCGATGCCGGTGAGGTCAAAGCCGTCCAGCCACTGGCTGGCGGTCTCGCACACCTCCCGCAGGCACTTCTCGTCAAAGGGGGTGTCCAGCCCGGCGTTCTTCAGCAGGTCGGTGAAGGTGCGGCTGCCACCCTGGCGGGTGTAGGCCATGTACTTCTCCCAGGCCGCCTTTTTGTCCTTTTGCAGCAGCGCCCAGAGCTCCAGCGCCACCGTCTGGGCCAGACAGTAGTCGATATAGTAGAACGGGGCCTCATAGATGTGGCTCTGCCGCTGCCACGCCTCGCCGTCGGCGAAGAAGGGGATGTCCCCGTCCAGCCGCACCCAGGGCATATACTGCGTTTGCAGCTCCTTCCACACCGCGTGGCGCTGGGCGGGGGTCATATCCGGATTGGCATAGACCTCGTGCTGGAAGTGATCCACCAGGGTGCCGTAGGGGATGAAGGTCAGCGCCCCGGCCAGGTGGCTGTACAGGTACTTTCTGGTGTCCGGACCGAAGAAGCCCTCCGTCCAGGGCCAGGCCATAAACTCCATGGACATGGAATGCACCTCGCAGGCCTCCATGCCGGGCCAGACATAGCTGCCGGGGATCCGATCCCGGTTCATCCAGCAGGCAAAGGCGTGGCCCGCCTCGTGGGTCACCACCTCCACATCCCCCTGGGTGCCGTTGAAGTTGGCGAAGATGAAGGGCACCTTGTAGTCCATAATGCCGGTGCAGTAACCGCCCCCGGCCTTGCCCTCGGTGGCCAGCACGTCCAGCAGCTCGTTGTCCAGCATGGTCTGGAAGAACTCAGAGGTCTCCGGGGACAGCTCGTCATAGAACTTCTTGCCCTGGGCCAGGATATCATCCGCTGTGCCCTGGGGCTTGGGGTTGCCGGAGCGGAACATCAGGGCGTTGTCGGCGTAGTTCATGGGGTACTCCTTGCCCAAGCGCCTGGCCTGCTCCCGGTACACCCGGTCGGCCAGGGGCACCAGGTACTGGCGCACAGCGGCCCGGAACCGCTCCACGTCGTCCTTACCATAGCAGTTGCGACCCATGCGGTAGTAGCCCAGCTGGGTGTAGCCGTCATAGCCCAGCTTGCGGCCCATCTCGTCCCGCAGGTGGGTCAGCTCGTCGTAGATGCGATCCAGGTCGGCCTGGTGCTCCTTGTACCACGTCCCCACCGCTTTCCAGGCAGCCAGACGGCGCTGGTCGTCCGCGTCGCTCTGGAAAGGCCCCATCTGGGCCAGGGTGTAGCTCTTGCCCTCGAAGGGAACCTTGGCGGAAGCGATGAGTTTCTGGTGCTCCAGGGTCAGGTCGTTCTCCTTCTGGAGCTGGGGCACGATCTCGGGGGAGAAGGTTTTCAGCTCGATCTCCGCGTTGACAAACATCAGATCGCCGTACTCCGCCTCGAAGTCCTTCCGGAAGGGGGAGGCCAGCATGGCTGCCGTCCACGCCTTGGTGTACTCCTCCAGCTCGGGCATGGCGGCGTTCCAGAAGTTCATCTCCCCGTCGTAGAATTCGTCCCGGGTGTCAATGGAGTTGCGGATGCTGGCCAGGGTGGCCAGGGTGTCGATATGGCGCTCCGCCTCCTCCTTCTCCAGGAACACGGCCCGGGCCTCCTCATAGCTTCCCGCCGCCTTGAGACGGTCGGTGAGCCCCGCCAGGGTCTGCTTCAGTCCCTCCAGGTCGGGGCGCTCATAGGGCATCTCGGAAAATTTCATATGATTGTCACTCCTTATCTTGGTTGACAGGCAGCCCCTGCCCATTTAGTACGGCCCGTCTCAGCCGATCCTCCCCGTCCGGCCCCCGGTAGTCCAGGGTGAGCAGGAAGGGCGGGGCGTCCTCCGCCAGCAGCTTGAGGAAGATCTCGTCCCCCTCCCAGATGGGCAGATCCAACACCTTCCCCTTGGGCACCCAGGCCAGGTCACCCTCGTTGCAGTCCGGGTTCAGCTCCCCCGTCCAGCCCGTGGCGGTGAACAGGTACATCAACTGATCCGAGCCGCTGTCGTTGCACAGAAAGGTGACCACACCCCGAAATTGGAACTGGGTCAGGGTCAGGCCCGTCTCCTCCCAGACCTCTCGGCGCAGGCACTCGTCGGGGCTCTCCCCTTCCTCAAATTTGCCGCCTATGCCGATCCACTTGCCCTTGTTGATGTCCACCTGTTTCTTCACCCGGTGGAGCATCAGGTACTCTCCCCGGCCGTTCTCCAGGTAGCATAGGGTGCTGTTGTACATTTTTGCCACCTTAGAAGGGGAGGTTCAATCCGCCAGTGAGCCGGGACATCTGGCTGGCGGCGTCCTCGGTGGCCTTGCGCAGCGCCTCGTTGACGGCGGCCACGATGAGATCCTGGAGCATCTCCACGTCGTCCGGATCCACCGCCTCGGGGTCGATGGTGACGGACACCAGCTCCTTTTTGCCGGACACCGCGGCAGACACCACGCCGCCCCCCGCGGCGGCCTCATAGGTCTTGCTCTCCAGCTCCTCCTGGGCTTTGAGCATATCCTGCTGCATCTTCTGGGCCTGGCGGATCATGTTGTTCATGTTGCCGCCCCCCATGCCGCCCATGCCGCGGCTGTTGAATCCCTTTGCCATTTTGATTGCCTCCTTATATATCGTATGCCTTGCGGCTATTCCACAATGATATTGTCGCCGCCCTGGGCCAGGAACGCGTCCAGCGCGTCCGCCGCCGGGGGGATGGGGCCGCCGCGCTCCGCGGGGAGTTCCTCGGTTGGGGCCTGCCCTTCCTTGACCTCCACCTGACGGGCCACGCCGGTCAGCTCCCGGCACAGCCGGGCCATGGCCTGGGCCACCTCCGCCTTGCCCAGTGTGGTGCGCACCACCTCAATATTTGTCCAGATTGTGAGCTTGTGCCCGTCAAAGCGTCCCTCCGCCATGGCCGGGTTTTTGATCAGGCTGTAGTCGCCGATGTCCAGCGCCCCCTTGAGCCGCTCCACAAAGGCGGCCCACCCCGGCCAGCCGGGGACATTGGCGGGGACGGGCTCCGGCTCTGCCGCCGGGGGCTGGGGGGACTCCTCCGCCCGGGGTGCGGGCGCGGGTTTGGGCGTCTCCCGCTCCACCGAGAGTTCGTCGGTCGGGGATACGGCCCGCTTGGTTGGGAGTTCCTCCGGCATCAACCCATCCCGCTCCATTGGCGGCTCGTCCGGCAGAGGGGGCTCGTCAGGTAAGGGCGGTTCCGACCGCAGCGGCGGCTCCTCCCAGGACAGCGACGGAGCCGGAGGGGGCGCTTCCCGCTTGGGGGAGGGCTTCGACTGGGGCGCGGCCTGGGCCGTGGCTGGTATCCCCCCCTGCTCCAGCCGCGCCATCCGGGCGGCCAGCCCCGCTGGGGAGGGATCCAGGGTGGGATCGCACAGCGTCACCACGCACAGCTCCAGATCGGTGCGGCGGTTGGCGGAGTGGGCCAAATCCGCCGCCGTCCGCTGTAGCAGGGCCAGCATCTGCACCAGCCGGGGCACCTCAAATCGGGTGGACAGCTTCCGCAGGGTCTCCCCGTCGAAGCCGCCGGTCATCAGGGCGGAGCCCGTCCTGGGGGCGGTCTTGCGCACCAGCAGATCCCGCACCAGGGCGGACAGCTCTCCCGCCAGGGCGGTCATCTCCTTGCCGTTGGCGTACAGCCCGTCCAGCCGTTCCAGGGCGGAGGCCGTGTCCCCCTGGGCCGCGTCCAGCAGCAGCCGGGCGGTCTCCACGTTCCCCGCTAATCCCAGGCAGGCATACACCCGCTCCTCGTCCACTGACCCGACCCCGCCGCCGGAGCACTGATCCAGCAGGGACAGCGCGTCCCGCATCCCGCCATCCGCCAGCCGCGCGATGAGGGCCGCCCCGCCCTCGGTGAGGGCAAAGCCCTCCTCCCCCGCCACGTGGAGCAGATGGGCGGCGATGTCCTCCGCCCGGATGCGCTTGAAGGAGAACTGCTGGCACCGGCTCTTGATGGTGGCGGGCACCTTGTGGATCTCGGTGGTGGCCAAAATGAACATCAGGTGCTCCGGCGGCTCCTCCAGGATTTGCAGCAGGGCGTTGAATGCCTGGGCGGACAGCATATGCACCTCGTCGATGATGTACACCCGCTTTTTCACCGTAGCGGGGGTGTACACCGCCTCGTCCAGAATGGCCCGGATGTCGTCCACCCGGTTGTTGGAGGCGGCGTCCAGCTCCAGCACGTCCAGAATGGAGCCGTTCTCAATGCCCACACAGGAGGGACAGCTGTTGCAGGGGCTTCCGTCCACGGGGTGCTCACAGTTCACCGCCCGGGCCAGCAGCTTGGCGCAGGAGGTCTTGCCCGTCCCCCGGGTGCCGGTGAACAGGTAGGCGTGGGACAGCCGCCCCGTCTCCACCTGGCGCTTCAGCGTCTGGGTCACGTGCTCCTGCCCCACCACCTGATCAAAGGTGCGGGAGCGCCACTTGCGGTACAGCGCCTGGTACATGGCAAACCACCTCAGCATAAAGAAATAGCGCAGCGCCACGTCCGCGCCGCGCTCCATCCGTTTTAATTATGCCAGGCGTCTCAGCGCATGGTAAGACCGCGAACCGGCCTTTGAAGGACGGCATATACCCGTTACCCATACAGCCGGCTCAGGATCGGCAGCCCCGCGGCACACGTCCGGGTCCGCTTAGTGCTGCTCGGTTCCCCGCCTGACACGGTTCACGGGTGGGCGTTGCGCGGGACCGATCCATCATCGCTGCTTATATGGGGCAGGCGGCACATTCCGCCTCCGGGGGCCGGACTTCATCCCTGCTGTAGCGGGTTGCAGGTACAGGGCACCGCTATCTCCCCGACTATCGCGGCCTTACCCCGCGCTGAGACGCTTGGCAGACTATCGGTTATTCTATCACGTCCGACGGGAATTATCAACCGTTTTTTCAAAAAAAGGCCGCCGGCAGAGGGCGGGTTCAGGGTGGGTCTCCATCATTTTGCCCAAAATGTGGCTCAAGGCGGGCCTTACGCAATCCGCCGGTTGATTTTTCCCCGCTGCTGTGCTAAACTATGCTGTGATCATTAACGCTTTGAAGCGGGAAAGGACGCCTTGTTCATGATCGATCAATGGAACCTCACCATACCCGCCCTCACCGGGGACGAGCCCCGCCGGGCTTACGTCTACCTGCCCGACTCCTGGGAGGAGAACCACGACCTGCGCTACCCCGTCCTCTATATGTTCGACGGGCACAACGTCTTTTTCGACAAGGACGCCACCTATGGCAAGAGCTGGGGCATGGGAGACTACCTGGACGCCACCCAGACTCAGCTCATGGTGGCGGCGGTGGAGTGCAACCACCATCCGGACAACGGCCGGCTGAGCGAATACTCCCCCTTCACCTTCCGCGCCCCCCAGTTCAAGAAGGTGGTTGGCCGGGGGAAGATCACCATGGAGTGGATGACCCGGGTGTTTAAGCCCGAGATCGACCGGGAATTCCCCACCCTCCCCGGCCGGGCGGACACCTTTATCGCCGGCAGCTCCATGGGCGGGCTGATGAGCCTGTACGCCCTACTGGAGTATAACCACGTGTTCTCCCGGGCGGCGGCTCTGTCCCCCTCCCTTTGGGTGGCCCCAGGGCGGGTAGAGAGCCTGATCCGCTCCGCTCGGGTGGCGCCGGACACGGCCCTCTACCTGGACTACGGCTCGGAGGAGCTGAACAACCACCCCGCCCAGCTCAAGGCCCTGGGCCAGGCGGCGGCCCTGCTGACGGAAAAGCGGATCGGGCTGGACTTCCGCGTCATCCCCGGCGGGGAACACTGTGAGGCCAGCTGGGAGCGGCAGATCCCGTTCTTTCTCAGCGCCCTGCTCTATGGCAGGGAGACTTGACGTCTGTACCCCGTCCCGCGGACGGGAAAAGCAATAGGAGGGATTCCCTATGGAGACACAATATTTTAAAGACTATAGCCCCGCCCTGGGCCGGGACATGGAGATGAAGGTGTACGGCCACGCAGGGCGGCCTGTGCTGTTCATCCCCTGCCAGGACGGACGGTTTTTTGACTTTGAGAACTTCAAAATGACGGACGCCTGGTCGCCCTGGATTGACTCCGGCCAGGTGATGGTGTTCTCCATCGACACCATGGACAAGGAGAGCTGGTCGGACAAGGAGGGCGACCCCTACTGGCGCATCCGCCGGTACGAGCAGTGGATCGCCTACATCACCGACGAGGTGGTGCCCTTTATGCGCTCCATGGTGAATGAGCGCAACGGCTGGACGGGAGAGCCCGGGGTGATGGCCTTTGGGTGCAGCCTGGGGGCCACCCACGCCGTCAACCTGTTCTTCCGCCGCCCGGATCTGTTCGACCGGGTGCTGGCCCTCAGCGGGATCTACACCGCGGACTACGGCTTCGACGGCTATATGGACGAGGTGGTATACCGCAATTCCCCGGTGCACTATCTGGAGGGTATGCCCGCGGATCACCCCTTTATCCAGCTCTACAACCAGAAGAAGGGGGTCGTCTGCGTGGGCCAGGGCCCCTGGGAGATCCCGGACACCACCCGGCAGCTGGCGGATATCTGCCAGCGGAAAAATATCCACCTCTGGGTGGACTTCTGGGGGTGGGACGTGGCCCACGACTGGGACTGGTGGTACAAGCAGGTGGCCTACTTCGTGCCCTACCTGCTGGATCAGGGGTGATCCGGAACACCGGATCACCCAAATGCGAAACGAAAAGAGAGAAGGAATCCCCATGAAAAATGTGATCTTTATTTCCCCCAACTTTCCCACCAACTACTGGCAGTTCTGCCGGGAGCTGAAAAACAACGGCATGAACGTGTTGGGCATCGGAGACGCGCCCTATGACGGGCTGTCCGATGAGCTGAAGGACAGCCTCAACGAATACTACAGGGTAGACAGCCTGGAGAACTACGACGAGGTGTACCGGGCTGTGGCTTATTTCATCTTCAAGCACGGGCGCATCGACTGGCTGGAGTCCAACAACGAGTATTGGCTGGAGCGGGACGCCATGCTGCGCACCAACTTTCACATCACCTCCGGCTTCCAGACAGACGATATGCCCCGGATCAAGTACAAGTCCCGGATGAAGGAGTTCTATCAGAAGGCGGGCATCCCTGTGGCCCGTTACCATCTGGTGGACGACGAGCAGGGCTGTCTGGCCTTCATCAAGCAGGTAGGCTGGCCGGTGGTGGTCAAGCCGGACAACGGCGTGGGCGCCTCCGACACCCACAAGCTGTCCTGCGAGGCCGACCTGCGGCGCTTCCTGGAGACAAAGCAAGCCGTGCCTTACATCATGGAGGAGTTCATTCACGCGGAGGTCAACTCCTACGACGCCATTATCGACTCCCAGGGTAAGCCCATCTTTGAGACGGGCAACGTCACCCCCATGTCCATCATGGATATTGTCAACGACGAGGACAACTCCATTTACTACATCGTCAAGGATCTCCCCGCCGATACCCGGAAGGCGGGCCGGGCCACCGTCAAGAGCTTCGGCGTGAAAAGCCGCTTCGTCCACTTCGAGTTCTTCCGCCTCACCCAGGATCAGGAGGGCATGGGCAAAGAGGGGGACGTGGTGGCCCTGGAGGTCAATATGCGGCCCTGCGGCGGGTTCAGCCCAGACATGATGAATTTCGCCAACTCCACCAACGTCTATAAGATCTGGGCGGACATGATCGCCTTCGACCGCTCCACTTTGGAAGATGGGGAGCACGCCTTCTGCGCCTACGCCGGGCGGCGGGACGGCAAGGACTTCGCCCTGAGCCACGCGGACATTCTGGTCAAATACGGCGCTCAGTTGAAGATGGTGGGCCGGATCCCCGACGTACTGTCCGACGCCATGGGCAATCAAATGTACGTGGCCACCTTCCCCACCAAGCGGGGGCTGGACGGGTTCTACCGGAATGTGCTCAAGCTCAAGGCCCCAAAACAGCAGAAGGCTTGATTTTCTTCCCGCGCCGAGTTTTACCGGCGCGGGAATTTTTTGCATAAAGTTCCTCCTCCCCGCCATACTAAAGGCATCCTGTGAGTAAAGGAGGCATACACCATGCCGAATCTGAGCACCAAGGAACTGTCCGCCCTGGAGGATCAGCTGGGCTTCGAGGGAATGCTGTGCTGCAAGTACCAGGACGCGGCCCAGGCCACCCAGGAGGCCGAGCTGAAAAACGCCTATACCCAGTACGCCGCCCAGCACAAGCAGAACTACGATACCCTGCTGGGCTTCTTACGTTAAGGAGGAGCGACCATGAAGGAATCCGAGATCATCACCGACCTGCTGCTCACCGAGAAGAAGATGAGCACCAACTACAACCTGTTCGCCTCCGAGTGCACCAACGTGCAGCTCCGGGACGCCTTTGTGAACCTGCTCACCCAGGGCCACAAAACCCAGACGCAGTTGTTCGAGACGGCCAAGCAGAAGGGCTGGTACAAGGTGGAGCAGGCCCAGCCCCAGATGGTGGCCCAGGCGGAGCAAAAGTTCAGCAACCAGGCCCCCACCCTCACGGGCTGATCCGCCTCATGTCCACCGCCCGCCGGGTTGGCGGCGGGGTTTCCGCCCCTCCCCTGCCCCGGTTCTTAATATTTCCTAAAATCTGCCCCCGGCGTATGGAAACGCCGGGGGCGTTTATGCTATACTGTCCGGGTAAGGAACCGGGGAGGGATCATTGTGGAACACGCCAATATCCTGATCGTCGAGGACGACGCCGACATCAACCGACTGCTGTGCGCCATTTTGGAGGGGGCAGGCTACACCTGCCGGGCCGCCTTCTCCGGCAGCGAGGCCCTGCTCTGGGCGGAAAAATACGACTACGACCTGGTGCTGCTGGATCTCATGCTCCCCGGGGTCACCGGCGAGGAGTTCATCCAGCGGGTGCGCCGGGGCAAGACCATGCCCATCATCGTGGTGTCCGCCAAGCTGGGGGTGTCAGACCGGGTGAACGTCCTCAAGCTGGGGGCGGACGACTTCATCCCCAAGCCCTTCGACAACGCCGAGGTGCTGGCCCGGGTGGAGGCCCAGCTGCGCCGCAGCCGCCAGTTCAGCGTGCCGACGGCGGAGGCCCTGTCCGCGGGGCCGCTAACCCTGGATCTGGACAGCCACGCCGCCCTGGTGGACGGACGGGAGGTGCCCCTCACCGGGCGGGAGTTCGACATTTTGGCCCTGCTGATGAAAAATCCCCGGCGGGCCTTCTCCCGAGCCCAGATCTACGAGGCGGTGTGGGGGGAGGACTTCATCGGGGACGACAACACGGTGAACGTCCATGTCAGCAACCTGCGCGCCAAGCTGGCCAAGGCCGACTCAGAGCGCAGCTATATCAAGACCGTGTGGGGCATCGGGTTCAAGTTTAACCTTTCTTAACCTTTCCTTTCCGAAGTTTTGGCCTTTCGGCGGTATCATAGGGGCAGTTCAAACAGAAAGGCGGAAACGCTATGACGGAAAACACAGCGGTGCTGGCGGCCTACGGCCTGTCCAAGGCCTACGGGAGCTGCCTGGCCCTGGACGGGCTGAACCTGATGGTGCGCCGGGGGGACGTCTACGGCCTGGTGGGCCGGAACGGGGCGGGCAAGACCACCTTTATGCGCCTGGCCACCGGCCAGTCCACCCCCACCGGCGGCGAGCTGGAGCTGTTCGGCGCCTCGGGAAAGGACTTGCGCACCCAGCGATCCCGCACCGGGGCCATGATCGAGATCCCCTCCTTCTCCCCCTTCCTCACCGCCCGGGAGAACCTGGAGTACTACCGCCTCCAGCGGGGCATCCCCGGCAAGGGCGTGGTGGACGAGGCGCTGGAGCTGGTGAATCTGACGGCTGCGGGGACAAAGAAGTTCAAATCGTTCTCCCTGGGCATGAAGCAGCGCTTAGGGCTGGCCCTGGCCCTGATGAACCACCCGGACTTCCTCATCCTGGACGAGCCCATCAACGGCCTGGATCCGGAGGGGGTGGCGGAGTTCCGGCAGATCCTCCGCCGGCTCAATGTGGAGCGGGAAACCACCATTTTGATCTCCAGCCACATCCTGTCCGAGCTGTCCAGCATCGCCACCCGGTACGGCTTCATGGAGCAGGGAAAGCTATTGGAGGAGATCTCCGCGGAGGCGCTGCACGACAAGTGCCGCACCTGCCTGCGCTTAGAGGTGGACGACGCGGCCAAGGCCGCCGCCATCCTCCAGACCCAGCTGGGTACCGACAAGTTCGAGGTGCTGCCCGGCAACGTGATCCAGCTCTACGACTGCCTGGACGACCCCAAGCGGGCGTCCTACGCCCTGGCCCAGAACGGGGTGGCCCTGCTGGCCATGGAGCAGAAGGGCGCGGATCTGGAGGCCTATTTCCTCAACCTGATCGGGGGTGGCCCTCATGCTTAACTACATCCGCGCCGAGATCTACAAGCTGCTGCGCCGGCCCTACACCTATATCACCCTGGGCGTCCTGCTGGCCCTGGAGGGGCTGTACGCCTCCATGTTCGCCTTCCACAACTCCCATTCCATGGCAACCCCCTTCGGCGGGGCCGTCGTCAGCATCGTGGTGATGGGGGCCATCGGCTTATGCGTCTGCCTGCTCACCGGGGACATTGTGTTCGCGGGGCAGTACAAGAACTCCACCCTGAAAAATGAGGTGTCCTTCGGCCTGAGCCGTACCCGGATCTACCTGGGCAAGCTCATCGCCCAGACCCTGCTCTCCATCGTATATCTGGCGGTGATGATGGGCTTCTTCATCGGCCTGTGCGCCGTTGTGCTGCCCATGGAGCCGTCCGCCGGATTTTACTCTGCCGCAGACGCCATGGCCATTGTGGGCTACTTTCTGGCGGCGGGCCTGCCCCTGTGGATCGGCGCCCAGGCGGCGGCCTGTATGTGCCTGTTCCTGATCCACGGGGAAATGGCGGCGTCCTTCCTCCATGTGGGCCTGATCTTTGTGGCGCCCAGTATTGTGGAGGTGGCGGGCCTGCTCCTTGAGGGCGGGATCGGGGAACTGCTGCTGAAGGTACACGCCTACTTCCCCAATACCATGCTGTCCAACGTCAAGGCCGTGGTGGGCGACCCGGTCTATCTGGGGCAGGCGTGGATCGTGGGAGCCTTCTGGGTGATCGTATGCACCGCCATCGGCCTGTACGGGTTTCACAGAAAGGAGATCAAATGAAACAAGGAGAAAAACGGATGGGCATCGTGCTCGGAATCGTGATCGCGGCGGCTTTTATCGGCGGGCTGTGCTGCATCCTGCAAAAGCGGGAAAAATAAGACCGTGTTCAGCCGGGCCCAAGGGCCCGGCTGGACGGCTTTGAACGAGGTGTGACGTGCTGTGAAAGTTCCTGTCGTTGTGTTCCTCCTGCTCCTCTACATCGTCATATTCGGATGGAATGGTTTTTGATCTTCGCCGGGGGCCCTCTGGGCATTTTCGGCCCCATCCTGCTGATCCTGCTGGGGCTGTGGCTTGGCCGGGGGAACCGCTCCCCGTGGTATGTCAAAGCGACCCTGCTTGTGCTGCTGGCCCTGCTGCTGCTTGTTCTGTTCAGAATTTTGTGACCGCCGGAAGGGGTGCCCTCCATGCAGATTGTCCTCATTGTTCTCCTGGCCCTGGCCTGCGCCGTCCTGCTCTGGCGGCAGTATACCCTGGAGCAGGGCCTCCACCAGGCCGCCCGCCGTATGAAGGAGCAGATGGCCGACGAGACGACGGTTCGGCTGTCCCTCCCCTGCCCCGGCGCCGGGGCGGAGGAGCTGTTGGTATGCCTCAACCAGCTGCTGGAGCTGCGGCAGGAGGAGCGAGCCCTCTACCGCCGGAAGGAGCAGGATCTGCGACGGCAGATCGCCAATGTATCCCACGATCTGCGCACGCCGCTGACCTCCATCCTGGGCTATCTCCAGCTGCTGGAGGGGGACGGCCTGCCCCCCGAGAAAAAAGCGGAGTACCTGGCGGTGATCGAAGGCCGCGCCCGCACCCTCCAGACCTTCATCGCCTCCTTCTACGATCTGTCCCGGATCGAGGGGGGCGAGCTGCCCCTGGAGCGGGAGCAGGTGGATCTGGGCCGAACCCTGTCCGATCAGCTGGCCGCCTCCTATGGGCAGATCGAGGAGGCGGGGTTGGAGATGGAGGTGGACATTGAGGAGGACCTGCCCCCGGTGTGGGCAGACAGCGGGGCGGTGACCCGGATCTTCTCCAACCTGCTCACCAACGCCTTGCGCCACGGCACGGGCACCCTCTCGGTGCGGCTGTATCGGGAGGGCAGTGCCATCGTATCCGCCTTCTCTAACCGGGCGGAGGGGCTCACCGAGGAGGACGCTGCCCACGTGTTCGAGCGGTTCTACACCGCCGACAAGATGCGCACCGGCCAATCCACTGGCCTGGGGCTGGCCATCGTCAAGGCCCTGGCGGAGCGGATGGGCCACACCGCCGCCGCCCGGTGGGAGGATGGGGTGTTCACCATCGAGGTTCGGTGGCTTTGCGGGGGCCCTCGAAGGACCCCGGAGGGGGAGCCCGCGGCCAAACTTTTGTCTGATTTAAGAAAACGTTAAAGGGTTGGCAGTTTACGCCAGCCCTTTCTTATGGTATGATAGACTCTAAGCAAGCTACAAACTATGACAAAAAGGAGCTTTCTTATGGCTCAATCGTCGCAGACACAACAGGCCCCGCCCCCCAAGCGGGGACGGGAGGAAAAGCAGCGGGAGCGTCGCCGGGAGGAGCGGGCCGCCCGCTCCCCCAGGGAGCCGGAGCGCCTGTTTCCCGACCCCAAAACCGGCCTCACCGCCGCCCAGGCCGCCCGCCTGCTGGAGCAGGGCATGGGCAACGAGGCGGTGGGCTCCACCGCCAAGTCCACCGGGCAGATCATTCGGGAAAACACCCTCACCTTCTTCAACCTGGTGTTTGTGGTGCTGGCCGCCCTGCTGATCCTGGCCGGGGACTTCAAGGACATGATGTTCCTGGGCATCGCCCTGGTCAACTCCCTCATCGGCATCATCCAGCAGCTCCGCTCCCGGGCCACCCTGGAGAAGCTGTCCCTCATCAGCGAGACCCGGGTCAAGGTGGTGCGGGACGGGCAGCTGGGCACTGTCCCCGTCCACAAGCTGGTGCGGGAGGACATTGTGGAGCTGGGGGCGGGGGATCAGATCCCCGCCGACGGCCCCGTGATGTCGGGGCAGGTGACGGTGAACGAGGCCCTGATCACCGGCGAGGCCGACCCCATCACCAAGGATCCCGGCGACGAGCTGCTGTCGGGCAGCTTTGTGGTGTCCGGCAAGTGCCGGGCCCGGCTGGATCGGGTGGGGGCGGCCAGCTACGCCTCCCGGCTGTCCCTGGAGGCCAAGGCGGATCAGGGGGTGGGGCGGTCAGAGATGATGAAGTCGCTGGACAAGCTGATCCGGTTCATCGGCTTTGCCCTCATCCCCATCGGGGCCGCCCTGTTCTACAACGAACTGATGGTGCAGGGCAACGAGTTTGACCACGCCGTCCCCGCCGTGGTGGCCGCCCTCATCGGCATGATCCCCGAGGGGCTGTACCTGCTCACCAGCGTGGCGCTGGCGGTGTCCGTCATGCGGCTGGCCCAGAAGCAGACCCTGGTGCACGAGCTGTCCGCCGTGGAGACGCTGGCCCATGTGGACGTGCTCTGCGTGGACAAGACGGGCACCGTCACCCAGCCCGAGATGTCGGTGCAGGAGATCGTCCCCCTGGACGAGGATCGCTGCCCCGCTGGGAGGGTGGAGGAGATCTTCAATGCCTACTATCGGGCCATCGACGCGGACAACGACACCGCCCGGGCCATGGCCCAGCGGTTTTCCAAGTCCTCCCTCTGGCAGGTGGAGCGGACGGTGCCCTTCACCTCCGCCAACAAGTGGTCGGCGGTGGTATTCCGGGCCTACGGGGCCTATGTGGTGGGCGCACCCGAGTTCATTATGAAGGCCCGGTACGCCGACCTACAGCACATGGTCACCCCCTACCAGGAGCAGGGCTGCCGGGTGCTGCTGCTGGCCAAGTGCGCCAACGCCCCCACCATGGAGGGCGGCATCGTGGGCGGGGTGGAGCCCCTGGCCCTGGCGGTGATCTCCAACCCCATCCGGAAGGAGGCCCCGGAGACCTTCCGGTACTTCGCCCAGCAGGGGGTCACCGTCAAGGTGATCTCTGGGGACAACCCCTCCACCGTATCCGCTGTGGCGGTGCAGGCCGGCATCGCCGGCGGGGACAAATATGTGGACGCCGCCACCCTGAAGGAGCCGGCGGACTACGCCCGGGCGGTGCGGGATTACAACGTGTTCGGCCGGGTGACCCCGGATCAGAAGCGCAAGCTGGTGAAGGCCCTGCAAAAGGCGGGCCACACCGTGGCTATGACGGGGGACGGCGTCAACGACGTGCTGGCCCTGAAGGACGCGGACTGCGGCATCGCCATGGCCTCCGGCGCGGAGGCGGCGGCCCAGGTGGCCCAGGTGGTGCTGCTGGACTCCAACTTCGCCTCCATGCCCCAGGTGGTGGAGGAGGGCCGGCGGGTGATCAACAACATCCAGCGGGCCGCGGCGCTGTACCTGGTGAAGAACATCATGTCCCTGTTCCTGTCCCTGGTGACCCTGCTGGCCGGGTTCCCCTATCCCTTCGTGCCCATCCAGCTTACCCTCATCAGCGCCCTCACCATTGGTGCGCCCTCCTTCGTGCTGGCCCTGGAGCCCAATCACGAGATCGTGAAGGGCCGCTTTATGACAAACGTACTGCGCCGCGCCCTGCCGGGAGGGCTGGCCAACGTGGTGCTGATGATCCTCATCGAGCTGTTCACCTTCGCCTTCGCCTTTGAGCGGGTCACCCTGTCCACCCTGGCCACCGTCATCATGGGCGAGGTGGGCCTGCTGGTGCTGTACTACATCTCCAAGCCCCTGGACTGGAAGCGGTGGACGCTGCTGGGCGCCATGACGGCGGCCTTTGCCGTGGCAGTGCTGGGCTTTGGCTGGATGTTCGAGCTCACCCCGCTGGACTTCCAGGCGGGGCTGGTGATTCTGGTATTCCTGATGTTAACACCGTCGGTGATCTTCGTCTTTGAGCGGGCCTTCGAGTGGGGCAGCGCGGCCCTGACCCTGCTGGCCCAGCGGCGGAGCGGTGAACCGCCCCGGCGGGCCGCGCCTAAGCGGGCGGCGCGGCGCTGAGCGGCGCAGGCACAACAACGTAAAATAACGCAGGAGCGGATCTTCTGCTCCTGCCAGCCTGTCGAAAAGCGGCCTGCCTGGGAAATGTCCAGGCAGGCCGCAAAGCATAAAAGATACATATGGGCGGAAAACAACAGGAAAGAGAGCCAAGGTTGTCGTTTTGCTTTCTCACTGTCTCTCATAAGGGGAGCATATCATTGTGTTGAGTGCCGTTATTTTCCTATTTATTGCAATTTATTCTTGACATTTTGGCGTCACATGATCCGATTGAAAAAACAGCTCTCCGCCCCTGTGTGACAGGTGGGCCCGTCGGGGACGCAGAGGTAGAGCAGGGTGTCCGTGTCGCAGTCGGCATAGACCTCCCGGACGTGGAGAAAGTGCCCGCTGGTCTCCCCCTTGTTCCACAGCTGGTTCCGGCTCCGGCTCCAGAACCAGGCCGTTTTGTTCTTTAGGGTCAGCTCCACCGCCTCCCGGTTGGTGAAGCCCACCATCAGCACCCTCCGGCTGTCCACATCCTGGATCACCACTGGGATCAGCTCCGATTTTTGAAACAGCAGATCCAGATCAAACATTTCCTACTCCTCCCAAGGCGGAGTTTCCTTTCTCCGCTCCCATGGTTCCTTCTCCTTTGCAGAAGGCCGTTCCTTTTTCGTCTGCCTGTGTTTTTCCACCTTGCTTTCTACCACGGCCCCCACCATCTCGCCGCCGATGTCCAGCACCAGCTCCAGCAGATCATCTATCACAGTTCCTCACCTCCGCACCGGGATCCTCCTGTCCCGCAGAAAGTCCTTTACCTGGGGCACCGTCAACTCCCCGAAGTGGAACAGGGAGGCCGCCAGCGCCGCATCGCAGTCCGTCTCCTCAAACACCTGGGCAAAGTGCTCCAGGCTGCCGCAGCCCCCGGAGGCGATCACCGGGATGGACACAGCCTCCGTCACCGCTCGCGTCATGTCCAGGTCGAAGCCCGCTTTGGTGCCGTCCGCGTCCATGGAGGTGAGCAGAATCTCCCCCGCCCCCAGCGCCTGGCCCCGACGGGCCCACTCCACCGCATCCATGCCGGTGGGGGTTCGACCTCCCTCCACCACCACCTCGTACCAGCCCTCGGGGCGGCGGCGGGCGTCGATGGCCAGCACCACGCACTGGGAGCCGAATCGCTCCGCCGCCCGGGTGATCAGCGTCTCGTCCTTCACCGCAGCGGAATTCACCGAGATCTTGTCCGCCCCCGCCCGGAGCAGCCGCTGGAAGTCGTCCAGGGTGCGGATGCCGCCCCCCACCGTCAAGGGGACGAACACCTGGGCGGCGGTGCGCTCCACCACATCGGCCACGGTGTCCCGGGCGTCGCTGGTGGCGGTGATGTCCAAAAAGACGATCTCATCCGCCCCCTGAGCCGAGTAGAACTTAGCCAGCTCCACCGGATCCCCGGCGTCCCGGATGTTCACAAAGTTGACCCCTTTTACCACCCGGCCGTCCCGCACGTCCAGGCAGGGGATGATGCGCTTGGCTAACATGAAATGCCCTCCAAATAGCGGTCGATGTCCCTTTGGGACTTCAAAACCACTGTTTTCTCCGGGTATGCGGCTTGGATCGCTCTGTGCCGCTCCCGCTTCCGCCGCGTGCGGCCTTTCCATAAAATCCACCACATAAATTCCAGATCCATTTTCTCGTCACAGCCCTCGGCCATGTCGGGCCGACTTTTCCCCCGGTAGCGGAAATACCGCTTCCATGCCCGGACAAAGCAGGCCAGCCGGGGAAGATCAACCATTATAATTTCGTCCGCTTCCTCCAGCCGCCGCTGGTACTCAAAATTGGTATAGTTCCCGTCGATCACCCACTCCGGGTTCTCCATGAACTCGTGAACCATCCGGTGAGCCTCCGCCCGATCCCGCTCCTCCCAGTTGGGCGTAAACTGTACCGTGTCGAAGTGGAGCACCGGGATGCCGTACCGCTCCCCCAGCGCCCGGGCCAGCGTGGACTTTCCCGCCCCGCTGTACCCCAGCACAGCGATCTTCATGACTGCGGCCCCGCTTCCCGGATTGCCTCCAACAGATCCAGCGTCCCGGCGTAATACGCCTTGCCGATGATGGCCCCGTACAGCCCCATATCCCGGAGCCGCTTCACGTCGTCCAGGGTGGTCACCCCGCCGGAGGCCACAATGTCGCACCCCACCGCCTTTTGCAGGGTGGACAGCTGGTCAAAGCTGGGGCCGGACAGCATCCCGTCGGTGGCGATGTCGGTGTAGATCAGGGTCTTGACCCCCCGCTCCTCCATCTGACGGGCCACCTCCACCCCGGACAGCCCGGAGTCATTCTCCCAACCCGTGGTACGCACCCGGCCGTCCAGGCAGTCGATGCCCACCGCCACCCGATCCGGGCCGTACTGCCGCAGGGCGTAGTCCACCACCTCCGGCTTGGTCACGGCGGCGGAGCCAATCACCATCCGGGCCGCCCCCGCCTCTCCGATGGTGATCACGTCCAGCTCATTTTTGATCCCGCCGCCCAGCTCCACGGATAGGCCGGACTGCTGGATCACCTCGTAGATCAGAGGGAAATTGTGCCGCACCCCGTCCCGGGCGCCGTCCAGATCCACCATGTGGATCCACTTCGCCCCGGCGGCGGCAAAGGCCCGGGCCGTCTCCAGGGCGCTGTTGGCCACCTGGCTGACGGTGGAAAACTCCCCCTTTTTCAGACGGACGCACCGCCCGTCCTTCATGTCAATGGCAGGTAACAGTATCATTGGATTAACTCTCCAAAATTCTTTAAAATTTGCAGTCCCACCTCGCCGCTCTTTTCCGGGTGGAACTGGCAGCCGTACACCCCGTTATGGTCCACCGCCGCCGTCACCGGCCCGCCATATTGAGTCTCGGCGATCACGTCCTCCCCGCTGGCGGCGTGGCCGCAGTAGGAGTGGACGAAGTACACATAGACCCCCTCCTCCAGCCCCCGGAACAGGGGCGAGGGGTTGGGAAAGCTCAGGCTGTTCCAGCCGATGTGGGGCAGCTTTAAGTCGGTCTGGATCCGCTCCACGCCCCCGCCGACGAGGCCCAGGCCGGGGCACCGCCGCCCCTCCTCGCCCCAATCGAACAGCAGCTGCATCCCCAAACAGATGCCCAACACGGGCTTACGCCCCGCCTGACGGCGCAGCACGCCGTCCAGCCCCGTCTGCCGCAGCTTGTCCGCCGCGTCGGGGAAGGCCCCCACCCCGGGGAGGAGCACGGCGTCCGCTCGCTCAATCTCCCTGGCCTCGCCAGTGACGAGGGTGCTCTGCCCCAGGTAGGCCAGGGCGTTGGACACGCTTTTCAGGTTGCCCACGCCGTAGTCCACAATGGCCACAGTTTTCATCACAGCGCCCCCTTGGTGGAGGTAACCGCGTCCCCCTCCACCCGGACGGCCTCCTTCAGCGCCAGCCCCAGGGACTTAAACAGGGCCTCGGTGATGTGGTGGGCGTTGTCCCCATACTCGCACTTTTGATGCAGGGTAATCCCGCCGTTTACCGCCAGCGCCCGCATGAACTCCACCGTCAGGCAGCTGTCATAGCCGCCGATCATGGGCTGGGGCATGGGGGCGTCGAACACCAGATAGGGCCGGTTGGACAAATCCAGCACCGTCCGGCACAGCGCCTCGTCCATGGGCACCAGGGCCGTTCCAAAGCGTCGGATCCCTTTTTTGTCCCCCAACACCTCCCGAAGGGCCTGGCCCAGCACAATGCCCACGTCCTCCACCGTGTGGTGGCCGTCCACGTGGAGATCACCCAGGGCGGACAGCTCCAGCCCGAACCCGGCGTAAAAGGCCAGGGCCGTCAGCATATGGTCGAAGAACCCGATGCCGGTGGACACGCTGACCTCCCCCCCGTCCAGGCACAGGCTGAGGGTGATGTCGGTCTCTTTGGTGGTGCGCTGGATCATGTAGGCTCTCGCATTTTCAGCTCCTGAAAAAATTGGGACGTCCATGGCATTTTCTCCTATTCAAATCGTACTTGGATAGAGTTGGCGTGGGCGGTGAGCTTTTCCGCCTTCGCCAGCGCGATGATTTCCCCGGAAATGGGCTCCAGAGCCTCCCGGCTAAACTCCAGCACGCTCATGGACTTCAGGAAGCTGTCCACGCTCAGCGGCGAGAAGAACCGGGCCGTTCCGCTGGTGGGCAGCACGTGATCCGGCCCCGCCAGGTAGTCCCCCAGGGGCTCCGGCGTGTACGCCCCCAGGAACACCGCCCCCGCGTTCCTCACCAGGGGCAGCAGGGCCCGGGGCTGCTCCGTGACGATCTCCAGGTGCTCCGGGGCGATCTCATTGGCGATCTCCACGCATTGATCCAGGCTCCCGCACACAATGGCGCAGCCGAAGTCCCGCAGGGACGCCTCCATGATCTCGGAGCGGCTGAGATAGCCCGTCTGCCGGGCGATCTCCCCGTCTACCGCCCGGGCCAGCGACCCATCGTCGGTGAGCAGCACCGCCGAGGCCAGCCGGTCATGCTCCGCCTGGCTGAGCAGGTCGGCGGCCACGTACTTGGGGTTGGCGGTCTTGTCCGCGATCACCAGCACCTCAGAGGGCCCCGCCACCATGTCGATGTCCAGCGCGCCGTAGGCCAGCCGTTTCGCCGCCGCCACATAGGCGTTCCCCGGCCCCACCAGCTTGTCAACCCGGGGGATAAAGCCCGCGCCGTAGGTCACCGCCGCCACTGCCTGGGCCCCACCCACGGCGATCACCCGGTCAACTCCAGCGATCTTTGCCGCCGCTAACACGGCATCACTGAGGTTTTCCGTGGGGGGCGTGAGCATCACGATCTCCCCCACTCCCGCCACCTTGGCGGGGACGGCGTTCATGAGCACCGAGCTGGGGTAGGCGGCAGTACCGCCGGGGACGTAGATCCCCACCCGGCCCAGCCCCCGGACGATCCGGCCCACCCGGCCCCCGTCGGGGGAATCCCACTGCGCCGAACGGGTCAGCAGCTTCTCGTTGTAGTCCCGGATGTTCCGGGCGGCGTGCTCCAGGGCGGCGAGCAGCTCAGGCGGGCAGGCGTTGTACGCCTCGTCCAGCCGCTCCCGCCTGATCTCATAGGGCACCTTGTGGTCGAACTGCCGGGAGTATCGCTCCACCGCGGGCAGGCCCTCCTGCCGCACATTCTCCATGATGGCCTTGACGGCCAGCTCAATATCCACGTTTTTCTCCGCCGCCCGGGCGCGCATGGCGTCCAGCTGTCGGCGCTCGGCGGAGCCGTCCGCCCGAATGATGGGTATCATGTCCTCGCCTCCAGTTCCCGCTCGATGCGTGTTAAAAAGTCAGTGATCTCGTTTTTATACAGCTTCATGGACGCGGTGTTCACAATGAGCCGCGCGGACACCTGGGCCACGTCCTCGATGGGCTCCAGCCCGTTCTCCTTCAGGGTGGCCCCCGTCTCCACGATGTCCACGATGCCGTCGGCCAAGTCCAGGATGGGGGCCAGCTCCACGCTGCCCTCAATTTTGATGATGTCCACATCCATCCCCTTGCCCTCAAAGAAGGCCCGGGTGACGTTGGGGTATTTGGAGGCCACGCGGCGGGTCTTGTAGGTGCCGTAGAAATCGCTGCCCTTCTTCACCGCCAGGGCGAACCGGCACCGGCCGAAGCCCAGATCCAGCACCTCGTAAAAGGCCCCACCCTTCTCCAGGATAGTGTCCTTGCCCACCACGCCCAAATCGCACACCCCATGCTCCACATAAGTGATCACGTCAGGCGCCTTGGCCAGCACCACGTCCAGCGGGTAGTTGGGCAGAGCGTGGATGAGCCGCCGGCCCGGGCTCCGCACCGGGGCACAGTCCAGCCCCGCCCCCTCGAACAGCTCCACCGACTTGTCCTGCAAGCGCCCCTTGGTCAGGGCGATCCTCAGCCGTCCGCTCATACCGTCAGCCACCTCGCTTCCTCTGCCTCCAGCACCAGCACCCGGGCCGCGCCCTTTTCCCGGGCAAGGCTCAAGGTGCTGTCCAGCGTCCGGCAGGGGGACAGCTCGCAGCTCCCCGCCGGCCTGCCGTCCACCTCCGCCAGCGCCCGGGCCAACAGGCCGGGGCCGTAGTGGATCACGGTCTCCAATTTGGGCGTCTCCACGGTGAGACAGCCCCCCACCGCATCCACGTCCACGGCAAAGCCGGTGGCCTCCGCCTTCCGGCCAAACTGCTCCATCAGGCCGTCGTACCGGCCCCCGGACAGCACCGGGGCCCCCGCTCCCTGGGCGTAGCCCCGGAACACCACGCCGGTGTAGTAGTCCAGCTGGTGCACCAGCCCCAGGTCGAAGCGGACGCAGTCCCCGCAGCCGGCGGCGGCCAGCTCACCGTACAGCCGCCGCAGGTAGTCCAGGCTCTCGCAGGGGCCGGCCAGCCCCTCCGCCTCGTCCAGCACCTCCGGCCCGCCGAACAGGTAGGGCAGGCGGCGCAGGGCGGCGTAGGCGTCCCCGTCCCGGTAGGGCTCCAGCAGATCGTTGAGCAGGGCGAAGTTCTTCCCCTCGATGGCGGAGCGCAGCCGCTCCTGCTCCTCCCCCGGCATCCTCATCCGGCCCGCCAGCGCCCGGTAGAACCCGGCGTGGCCCAGCTCGATGTGGAACTGCTCCAGGCCGCAGCAGCGCAGGGCGTCCACTGCCAGAGCCACCATCTCCAGATCCGCCTTCTCCCCCACCGCGCCGATCATCTCCACGCCGCACTGGGCCATCTCCCGGCTGCCCCCCGCGTGGGCCAGGCGGTCGCGGAACACGGTCTGGTCGTAGTACAGCCGCTGGGGCAGGGGCAGATGCTTCAATTTTGTGGCCGCCACCCGGGCGATGGGGGCGGTGCAGTCGGGCCGCATCACCATGATCCGCCCGGAGCGGTCGATGATCTTCAGCATGGCCTCCTGGGGGATGGGGTTGCCCGACTGGACGAACAGGTCGTAAAACTCCACCTCGGGGGTGATGACCTCGGTATAACCCCGGCGGCGGAACAGCTCCACCAGGGCGGACTGCACCCGGCGGCGCTCCAGGCACTCGGAGAACAGGCGGTCACGGGTGCCCTCGGGGGTGTTGATGTGGATGTTCATTGGGTTTGCCTCCAAATTCTTTAGTTCGCTAATGTGATGAATCTTACCACATCCCCATCCATCTGTCAACACTTAATCTTTATCCTCACCCATAAACCATTTCCCATTGTGCTCTGTCTCAATGATACGAATTGTGTACTGGTTTGGCAGGGAAACTGTATAGTCATTGTCCCCCATTGGGTCATACTCATTGATGGCGGCAGTTGAGTAGAGGGAAGCGTACTCCTCAGGATATCCTTCCAAATAACGTTTGCAGCGCGTCAGGTCATAGGCGTCTAACGGCCGCTTATTATAGAAGGAATAGCCATACAGGAAATCGCAAACCCCGTACTTTCCCTCATAAAACGCCTCTGTCACAACGTGGCCGTTATAGGCTTTCTCCAAATTCACCAGATGTACAATCCTCGCCGGGATCCCGTTGCATTGGAGCAGAACCGCGCCGACCCTCGCCATGTCGGCGCACCAATCCGTGCCTCTTTCCAAAATCTCCTTCTCTGTTCCTCCAAACTTCATATCCTCAAACGCGGTTTGGTAATCGGAAGCGATTTTGGCCGTGTAGCGCAGGATATGTTCCATGGTCTGGCGATCATCGTTTCCTTTGAACCGCTTTGCAAATGAATAAAGCTCGTGAGCCTCCATATTGATTCTGACCGGCGCCGCATGATACAGGAAATCGTAGGATTCTTCCTCCAAAAGGATCATTTCCCGCATGAATTTGTGGTCAATCGATTCTAAAGCGTGCAGGTCGTTCCGCAGCATCACGCCATACGCCGGCCCAAACACATCATACCCTTTTTTCATTGTTTCTCCTCACTAAAACAGGCTGAACTGGCTGCTGTCCGGCAGATCCCCGAAGGCCCCCGCCTCCTTGAGCTGCTCCAGGTGGGTGGAGGACACCTTGGTGCAGGCCAGGGCGAACTCCTCAATGGACAAAAAGTCCCTTCCCTGCCGCTTCTCCACGATGTCGTCCCCCACCGTCTCGCCCAAGCCCGCCACCGAGGTGAAGGGCGGGATCAGCGCCCCCTTCTCCTCGTCCACAATAAATTTTGTGGACAGGGAGCGGCAGATATCCATGCGGGCAAAGTGGAAGCCCCGCAGATAGAACTCGTAGCACACCTCCAGGGTGGTAAACATATCCTCCTCCACCGCCGACGGCCTGTCCTTTTTCTCCTTGGCGTTCCTCTTGGCATTGATCTCCGCCATCTTCCGCTTTACCACCTCCATGCCCCGGCACATATACTTCTCGTCAAAGGCCTTGGCCCGGATGGAAAAATAAGCGGCGTAGAAGGCCAGCGGCCGGTGCACCTTGAACCAGGCGATGCGGAAGGCCATCATCACGTAGGCCACCGCGTGGGCCTTGGGGAACAGGTAGGCGATCTTTTTGCAGGACTCAATGTACCACTCGGGTACGCCGTGCTCCTTCATCTCGTCCTCCGCCCCCTCGGGCAGGCCCCGGCCCTTGCGCACCGCCTCCATGATCTTGAAGGCCCGGGTGTCCTTGAAGCCCTTGGAGATGAGGAACAGCATGATATCGTCCCGGCAGCCGATGGCCTCGTTGACCTTGGCGGTGCCAGAGGTGATCAGATCCTTGGCGTTGCCCAGCCACACGTCGGTGCCGTGGGAGAAGCCAGACAGCCGGATCAGAATGTCGAACTGGTTGGGGTGGGTGTCCTCCAGCATCCCCCGGACGAAGGGGGTGCCAAACTCCGGGATGGCCACTGCCCCGGTGGGGCCCAACACGGGGTCGTCCTCAAAGCCCAGCTTCTCCGAGGTGGTGAACAAGCTCATGGTGTCCGGGTCGTCCAGGGGGATCTTCTGGGCGTCCTCCCCGGTGAGATCCTCCAGCATCCGGATCATGGACGGGTCGTCGTGGCCCAGCATATCCAGCTTTAAGAGGTTGGACTCCATGGAATGGTATTCAAAATGGGTGGTAATGATGTCGGAGTCCTTGTCGTCTGCCGGATGCTGCACCGGGCAGAAGTCGTAGATCTCCTTGTCCTGGGGGATGACCACCATGCCGCCGGGGTGCTGCCCCGTGGTGCGCTTCACCCCCATGCACCCCCGGGCCAGCCGCAGTACCTCCGCGAAGGGCACGTTTTCCCGGCCCGCCTGCTCCAGATACTTGCGCACGTAGCCGATGGCGGTCTTTTCCGCCACCGTGCCGATGGTGCCCGCCCGGAACACGTGCTCCTGGCCGAACAGCTCAAAGGTATATTTGTGGGCGCTGGACTGGTACTCGCCGGAGAAGTTCAGGTCGATGTCGGGCACCTTGTCGCCGCCGAAGCCCAGGAACGTCTCGAAGGGGATATGGAAGCCGTCCTTCTCGTAGTCGGCCCCGCACACCGGGCATTTCCTGTCCGGCATATCCGCCCCGCAGCCGTAGGGGTGGGCGGGATCCTGGGCGTAGTCAAAGTCGGCGTGCTTGCAGTTGGGGCAGCGGTAGTGGGCGGGCAAGGAGTTCACCTCGGTGATCCCCGACAGGAAGGCCACCAGGGACGAACCCACCGAGCCCCGTGAGCCCACCAGATAGCCGTGCTCCAGGGAGTTCTGCACCAGCTTCTGGGCGGACATATAGATCACGTCGTACTGGCAGCCGATGATGTCCTTCAGCTCCGCGTTGATGCGATCCACCACAATCTGAGGCGGGTTGTCCCCGTAGAGCCGGTGGGCCTTGCCCCACACCAGATCCTTCAGCTCCCCATCGGAGTTTTCCAGCTTGGGGGCGAACAGCCCGTCGGGCAGGGGCCGCACGTTGTCGCACCAGCTTGCCACCAGATTGGGGTTGTCCACCACTACTTCATGGGCCTTCTCCTTCCCCAGATAGGAAAACTCCTCCAGCATCTCGTCGGTGGTGCGGAAGTACAGGGGGTTGTCGCTGTCCGCGTCCTCGAACTCCTTGGCGGCCAGCAGGATGTGGCGGTAGATCTCCTCCTCGGGCTCCATGAAGTGGACGTCCCCGGTGGCGCACACTGGCTTGCCCAGCCGCTCCCCTAACGCCACCACCCGGCGGTTAAAGGCGCGTAGATCCTCCCTGTCCCGGGCGATCTTCCGCCCCTCCTTGTCCGGGCGGAGCATGTAGGCGTTGTTGGACAGGGGCTGGATCTCCAAGAAGTCGTACCAGGAGGCGATCCGCTCCAGCTCCCGATCCTCCTTCCCGGCGATGACCGCCCGGAACAGCTCCCCCGCCTCACAAGCGGACCCGATGATCAGCCCCTCCCGGTTCTCCTGGACGAGGGACTTGAGCATGATGGGATAGCGGTTGAAGTGCTCCAGGTGGGATTTGGACACCAGCTTATAGAGGTTGCGCAGACCCGTCTGGTTTTTCGCCAGCAGGATCAGATGATAGGCGGAGCGCCGCCCCCGTCCTCCCCGCTTCTGGCCCGCAAAGGCCCGGTTGATCTGGGCCGCCCGCTCCACCCCCTGCTCTCGCAGCCGGGGGATCAGGGCCGACAGGATCAGCCCGCAGGTCTCCGCATCATCATAGGCCCGGTGGTGCTGGAAGGGGGGCAGGCCCAAAGCGTTGGCCACCGTGTCCAGCTTGTGGTTGGGCAGCTTGGGGCACAGGTACTGGGCCAGCAGCATGGTGTCGAAGTACAGCGGGTCGAACCGCCGCCCGGAGCGGCGGCAGTACTCCCGAAGGAAACCGGTGTCAAAGGCGGCGTTGTGGGCGCACAGAGCCGCGTCCCCTGCCCAGTCCAGAAAAGCATCCACCGCCGCCTCCGGCGCAGGGGCCCCCTTCAACAGCTCGTCGGTGATCCCGGTGAGGGACACGGTTTTCGCGCTGAGAGGGTGCCCCGGATAGGCGAAGGAGGCGAATTTGTCCACCACTTCCCCGCCCCGAATCCGCACCGCGCCGATCTCGATGATGGCGTCCGTCCGGGCATCCAGGCCGGTGGTCTCCAGGTCGAAGGCCACGAACTCCCCGTCCAAGGGCAGATCCCCGGGGCCATGCACCGCCGTCTGCTCGTCCAGATCGTTCTGGTAGTAGGCCTCCACGCCGTAGAGCACCTTGATCTTCTCCCCCCGGCCGGAGGCGCTGTAGGCGTCCGGGAAGGATTGCACCACCCCGTGATCCGTGATGGCGATGGCGGGATGGCCCCACTCGATGGCCCGCTTCACCGCCGCCTTGGCGTCACACAGGGCGTCCATCATGGACATTTTGGTATGTAAATGCAGCTCCACCCGCTTGTCCGGGGCGGTGTCCTTTCTGCCCTCCGGCTTGGGCACCTCGTTGATTCCATAGGGCTCCAGCACCAGATCGTTGTTGTCAAACCGGCCCAGGGTCAGCCGCCCCTGGATCTGGAGCCGCTGGCTCTTCTTGATCTGGCTGATGATGGGCTTGGCCTCCTCCCCCTCCAGGAACCGGGTGACCCGGATGGAGCCAGTGAGGTCGGTGACATCGAAGCACACCACCCACGCCTTCCGCCGGGGCAGCTCCCGGTGCTCGATGTTGAACACCTCGCCCTCCACCAGCACGCTGCCCATGTCCAGCGTCAGCTCCCCCATGGGGACGGGCTTCTTTTTGCCGCTGATCTTGCCGTAGATCTGCTTGATCCGCTTTTTCCCGCCGTCGGAGGACGGGGCGTCCTTCTGGAGCACTCTCCGGCGCATGGCCTCCATCTGGGCCTCCAGCCCCTGGGGCTCTGCCTTTGGTGGGCGGGGCGTTGCCGGGGTGACGGGCTCTTTTGCCTTTGGCGCAGGAGCGGGCTTCTCCGGGGACGCGGGTTGCTTCGGCTTGGGCTGCTCCGGCGTGGATACTTCCGCTCCCTGCGCCGGGGCGGGCTTCTCTGCTGGAATGGGGGGCTCCACCGTCACCCGCGCCGCGCTGAGCCCCAGGGCCGCCTTCAGCGCCGCCTCGGCCTGAGCCAGCGTCTCGTCCGGAACCTCCGCCCCAACCGCCGTCACCTCCATAGCCCGCCGGGCCCGGTTCACCCGCACCCGGACGGGATAGCTCCCCAAAACAGCCAAAACCCCTTCCGGGAAGGGGCAGTTGGCAAAGGTCTGTTGAAAGGTCGGCATATAACGTCTCGCTCCTTATCTGTCATTGGCTTCGATGGCATAGCAGGCCATGTCAACGACACCCTGGTTGTTTTGCCCCGCCTTCTCCCGGATGCCCTCAAACTTCATGCCGCATTTGCGCATCACACCGCCGGAATGGGAGTTGTTGACGTCATGGAGGGCCAAAATCCGCCGAATGCCCACCTGATGGAACAGGAAATCAATGACTGCGCTCAGGGCTTCGCTCATGATACCCTGATGCCACCAGCGTTTGCCCATGCAGTAACCGATCTCCGGCGCCGTCCCGTCCTCACGCAAATGTGCCACGTTGATATTTCCGATGGGCTGGGATCCATTCTCCTTTAAGACAATCGCCCAGTTATAATAGTCGTCCTTTTCATACTGAGGTACCCACTGCCCCAAGATGCCCTCCGTCACCGACACGTCGGCGTGGGTGGGCCAGGTCAGGTATTTCGTCACCTCATCATCCGACGCCCAGTTGGCGAACATGGCGGGCGCGTCGGACAGCTCGAACCGCCGCAGGATCAGCCGCTCCGTCTCTATGTATTGAGTTCCGATGTGATTCATGGCGTTCTCCTCTATAATTCCTCGATCAGCTTCATCAGCCCCGGCACCAGTTCCTCCTCCGGCACCTTCGCCACGATCTCCCCGTGTTTGAACAGCACGCCCTCGCCCTTGCCCCCGGCCAGCCCCACGTCAGCGTGCCGGGCCTCGCCGGGGCCGTTGACGATACACCCCATCACCGCCACGGTGATGGGCTTGTCCACGCCCTTCAGCAGCGCCTCCACCCGCTCCGCCATGGGGATCAAGTTAATTTGTGTCCGCCCGCAGGTGGGGCAGGAGATGAGCTCCGGCCCCTCCCGGCGCAGGCCGATGGCCTTCAAAATCCGCCGGGCGGCGTACACCTCCTCCACCGGGTCGGCGGTGAGGCTCACCCGCAGGGTGTCGCCGATACCCAGCGCCAGCAGCCCGCCGATGCCCGCCGCCGCCTTCAGCTCCCCCAGCTCCCGGGTGCCCGCCTCGGTGACGCCCAGGTGCAGGGGGTAGTCATACCGCTCCGCCATCAGCCGGTAGGCCCCCATGGTGGCGGGCACCGAGGACGCCTTCAGCGACACGCAGATGTCCTCAAAGCCGTACCGCTCCAGCAGGCGGATGTGCCCCAGGGCGCTTTCCACCATGGCCTCCGGGGTAGGGCCGCCATGTTTGGCCAGCAGCTCCTTCTCCAGCGAGCCGCCGTTCACCCCCACCCGGATGGGAATGCCCCGCTCCTTACAGGCCCGGGCCACCGCTTCCACCCGCTCGGGGGCGCCGATATTCCCGGGGTTGATACGGATCTTGTCGATCCCCTGCTCCGCCGCCTCCAACGCCAGCCGGTAGTCGAAGTGGATGTCCGCCACCAGCGGCACCGGGCTGCCCGCCTTCAGCGCCCCGACAGCCTTTGCCGCCGCCAGGTCGGGCACCGCCACCCGGACGATGTCGCACCCCGCAGCCGCCAGCGCCCGGATCTGGGCCAGGGTGGCCTCCACGTCCCGGGTGTCGGTGTTGGTCATGGATTGGATAGAGACGGGGGCGCCCCCGCCAATGGGAACGCCTCCGACTTTGATCTGTCTGCTCATTTCCCGCACCTGCCTAAGCGAAAATATTCCACACGTCATGAAGGGCCACCAGCGCCATCAGGGCCAGCAGCACCACAAAAGCCCCGGCGTGGACATAGCCCTCGTATTTCTCCGGGATGCGCCGCTTGGCTACGGCGAATAGGATCCCGTTGAGCAGTACAAAGAAGATCCGTCCGCCGTCCAGCGCCGGGATGGGCAGCAGGTTCATCACCGCCAGGTTGACGGCGATGAGAGCCATCATGCTCAGCACTCCCAACACCCCCGCCAGGGCGGACTGGGCCTCCGTCTGGTACTGGGTCCCCATCTCGGACACCACATCCACCACACCGATGACTCCGGACAGCTCGGACACTGCCACCCGGCCCGTCACCAGATCACCCAGGCTGATCCAGACAATACGCACATAGTCAAGGGTCTCCGCGAAGCCAGAGGCCAGCCGCTGGAGGATGGAGGCATTCCGCATCTCCCCCAGGATGATGCCGAAGCCTGTGCTGGTCTGGCCCGCATAGGTGTACTCAAACCGCTTCATATCCAGGTCATTCAGCTCCACCCGCTTGCCCTGGCGCTCCACCACCAGATCCATGCCGTTCCCATCGTTCCGGCGGAGGAAGAAGGCCGCGTCTCCGTTCACCAGGACGGGATTCCCGTCCACGCTGACGATCTGATCCCCCACCATCAGCCCGGCTTCCCCCTGGTGCTGGAAGCCGTCCAGCAGCTCCGTCACCACCGGCACCGCCACCTGGGAGGATCCCAGCGCCAGCGCCACCACGATGATCAGACCCAGCAGGAAGTTCATAAACGACCCGGCGCACAGGATGATGATCTTCTTCCAGCCCTTCTGCCGGGAGAAGGCCCGGGGGTCGCCGGTGTCCTCGTCCTCCCCCTCCATGGCGCAGTAGCCCCCCACGGGAAAGGCCCGCAGGGCGTACAGCGTCTCCCCCTTCTGCTTCGTCCACAGGGCGGGGCCCATGCCGATGGCGAACTCGTTCACCTTCACCCCCAGCAGCTTGGCGGTGATGAAGTGGCCGAACTCATGGATGGCGATGAGCACGCCAAACAGCACAATCACCAGCAGGATATACAGGAACCTTGCCAAAATGCGTCACCTCACAGATTGATAAACCGCCTCGCGGGCGGCGCGGTCGGCCTCCAGAATCTCGTCCAGTCCCGGGCTGTCCAGGGCGGACACCCGGTTGAGGGCCGCCTCCACCAGGCGGGGAATATCCAAAAACCCGATCCTGTTCTCCAGGAACAGCCCCACCGCCGCCTCGTTGGCCCCGTTGAGGATGGCGGTGGATGTGCCCCCCCGCTGGGCGCACTCCAGCGCCAGCCCCAGGCACCGGAAGGTGTCCGGATCCGGCCTCTGGAAGGTCAGCGGCGGGCAGGACAGCAGATCCAGGGGCTTGGCTGGGCCGGGGGCCCGCTCCGGCCAGGTGAGGGCGTACTGGATGGGCAGGCGCATATCCGCGCTGCCCAGCTGACCCAGGATGGCCCCGTCCTCAAACTCCACCAGGGAGTGCACAATGCTCTCCCGGTGGATCACAATCTGGATTTTGTCTGGCGGCACGGCGTACAGCCGCATGGCCTCGATGAACTCCAGCCCCTTATTCATCAGGGTAGCAGAGTCGATGGTTATTTTTGCACCCATGGCCCAGTTGGGATGGCGCAGGGCCTGGGCCTTGGTCACCTGGGCCAGCTCCTCCCGGCTTTTGCCGAAGAAGGGCCCGCCGGAGGCGGTGAGGATGAGCCGCCGCACCTCTCCCCTGTTTTTGCACCCCTGCAAACACTGGAAGATGGCGGAGTGCTCTGAGTCCACGGGGACGATCTCCGCCCCCCGCTCCTCCGCCCGGGCCATCACCAGCTCCCCGGCGCACACCAGCGTCTCCTTGTTGGCCAGGGCAATGCGCTTGCCGCCGTCGATGGCGGCAAGGGTGGGCTCCAGCCCCGCCACCCCCACGATGGCGGTCACCACCGTGTCCGCCTCGGGCAGGGACGCGGCCTCCAGCAGACCCTCCCGGCCGGACAGCACCTTGACCTGCGTGTCCGCCAGCCGCGCCCGCAGATCGGCGGCGGCCTTCTCGTCCACCGCCACCGCCAGCTTGGGCCTGAACTGCCGGGCCTGCTCCTCCGCCAGCTTTATGCTGCGGTTCACTGTGATGGCCGCCACCTCATGGCCGCAGGCCGCCGCCACGTCCAACGTCTGCCGCCCGATGGAGCCGCTGGAACCCAAAATGGAAAGCGTCCGCCTCATGCCGTCACCGCCTCAAACACCGGCAGGCACTGGACGATGAACAGCACCACCGGCCCGCAGAACAACATACTGTCAAACCGATCCAGCATACCGCCGTGCCCCGGCAGCAGGTGGCCGAAGTCCTTCACGCCGTACTGCCGCTTGACAAAGGAGAAAGCCAGATCGCCCACCTCGGTGGCCAGCGCCCCGAACAACCCGCACAGGGCCAGGGACAACAGGTTGGCGGGCGCCCGGGCCAGCTCCGTGATCACCAGGCCGTAGATCAGAGCGAACACCACCCCGGACGCGAAGCCGCCGATGTACCCCTCCACGCTCTTGTTGGGGCTGACCCTTGTGACGCCCCGGTGCTTTCCCAGAAATACCCCGGCAAAGTAGGCCCCCGCGTCGGTGACAAAGGTGAGCAGCACAGCAAACAGCACCAGATACTTCCCGTGCTCCATACACCGCAGCTCCACCAGCGCCGCCAGGGCCAGGGGGATGATCACGCCCCCGAACAGGCACACCAGCACCTGGAAGAAGCCCACCGGGGCACTGTGGCCGTCATAGGCCCGGATGGCGCACCAAAAGCACACCGCTGTCACCACAAAGGCGCACAGGTTTACGTAGGCCGTGCCCAGCCCTGCCCAACTTCCCAAGGGCAGCAGGGCGGCGGACAGGATGGCAGCCGCTTTCATGGGCGGGGTGAGCTTCCCCTCCCCCGTGGCCCGCAGCAGCTCGAAGCAGGCCATGGCCGAGATGAAGCACACCACCGCCGTCCAGGCGATGGGGGGCAGCACCAGCATCACCGCCAGCAGCGCCGGGACAAAGATCACCGCCACTAAAATCCGTTTCGCCATATTAGACAACACCTCCATACCGGCGGGAGCGGCCCTGGTAGGCCGCCAGCGCCCGCAGCAGTTCCTCCTTGCTGAAATCGGGCCAGAGCACATCGGTAAAGTAGAATTCCGCATAGGCGGACTGCCAGAGCAGGAAATTGGAGATACGCACCTCGCCGCTGGGCCGGATGATCAGATCCGGGTCGGGCACCCCGGCGGAGTAGAGATACCTTCCAAAGGCGTCCTCCGTGAGATGGGCAGGATCCGCCCTGCCCTCCGCGCAGTCCGCCGCAAAGGCTTTGGCCGCCCGGATCAGTTCGTCCCGGCCGCCGTAGTTCAGGCAGATGTTCACCTGACAGCCGTCATAGCCCTTGGAGATCTCCTCCGTCTCGTGGCACAGGGCCTGGAGGTGGGGGGCCAGAGGGGACAGATCCCCGAAGAAGGCCATCTTCACCCTGTCCCGGGCCATGGTCTCAATGGCCTCATGGAGGTATTTCTCCAGCAGCTTCATGATGGAGGCCACCTCGTCGGCGGGCCGCTTCCAGTTCTCGGTGGAAAAGGCGTACACTGTCAGGTACTCCAGCCCCAGCTCCTTGGCAAAGGTGGCGATGGTGCGGAAGGTCTCCGCCCCAGCCCGGTGGCCCGCCTTCCGGGGCAGGCCCCGTTTTTTTGCCCAGCGGCCGTTGCCGTCCATGATAATGGCCACGTGGCGGGGCAGGTGCTCCAAATCCACCTGGGGCGCTTTGCTGCGGCGAAAGAAAGCCATAGTTCTCCCATCCTAACCTATATGTGATAGTGTTGACAAAAAAGAACCCAATCAACCGTCCGGACAGCACACAAGGGGGGCGCGCCCCCCTTGTGTGCCCCATGCGGCCGCTTAAACCGCCATCAGTTCCTTTTCCTTCGCCGCGGTGAGCGCGTCGATCTCCTTGCACCGCCTGTCGGTGAGATCCTGGAGATCCTTCTCGTCCTCCTTGCGGTCATCCTCGGTGATCTCGGACTTCTTCTCCAGGGCCTTCAGCTTGTCCATGGCGTCCCGCCGGATGTTGCGGATGGCCACCTTGCCGTTCTCGCCGTACTTGCGCACCTGGCGGGTGAGCTCCACGCGGCGCTCCTCGGTGAGCTGGGGGAAGGCCAGACGGATCACCCGGCCGTCGTTCTGGGGGTTGATGCCCAGATCTGAGGTCTGGATGGCCTTCTCGATGGCCTTGAGGATGCTGGCGTCCCAGGGCTGGATCTGGAGGGTGCGGGGGTCGGGGGTGGAGATGCTGGCCACCTGCTGGATGGGAGTGGGAGTGCCGTAGTATTCCACCTGGATCCGATCCAGCACGCCGGCGTTGGCCCGGCCCGCCCGGACGCTGGCGAAGTCCCCCTTCACCGACTCGATGGTCTTGCCCATCTTCTCATCGTAGGTCTTGCAGAATTCCGTCATTTTACTTCCTCCTTCACAATGGTGCCGATTTTCTCCCCGTGGATAGCCCGAAGGATGTTCTCCGGATCCTTCAGCGCAAAGAGGAGAATCGGAATATTGTTGTCCATGCACAGCGACGCGGCGGTGGAGTCCATCACGCCCAGATGGTTGGCCAGCACGTCGTCATAGGTAATGCTGTCGTACTTCACCGCCGCCGGATCCTTCAGCGGGTCGGCGCTGTACACGCCGTCCACGTTCTTGGCCAGCAGGATGATGTCCGCGCCGATCTCCGCCGCCCGGAGCACCGCAGCGGTGTCGGTGGAGAAGAAGGGGCTGCCGGTGCCGCAGCCGAAGATCACCACCCGGCCCTTCTCCAGGTGCCGCACCGCCCGGGAGCGGATGTAGGGCTCGGCGATGGACTTCATCTCGATGGCGGTCTGCACCCGCACGTCCACCCCTTTGTTCTCCAGCACGTCAGCCAGGGCCAAGCAGTTGATGGTGGTGGCCAGCATCCCCATGTGGTCGGCCCGGGTGCGGTTGCTCATGCCCCGGCCGTCCTTCAGGCCCCGCCAGAAGTTGCCGCCGCCCACTACGATGCCCACCTGGGCGCCCTCTGCCACGCAGCGGGCCACCACGTCGCACACCTTCTCGATCACGTCGAAGTCCAGCCCCCGGCCGGCGTCGCCCCCCAGGGCCTCGCCGCTTACCTTCAGCAGGACGCGTTTGTACTTCAATTCTTCCATCGTCTCCCTCACGCTCCTATCCCGATTTTTTCATGTGCTCCTATTTTATACTAAAACCTCCCATTTGCATAGGGGCAAATTGAAAATTTTCCGTGTATTTTCCGCTTCTCCCCTCTTTCACCTACGTATAGTGGGACTGGCCCCCTTCATACATATCAATATAGAATGTGGAAGGAGGGCATACTATGATCTGCCGCATCGCGGAGCTGCAATATAAGGAAGTCATCGACATCTCCGACGGCACCCGGTACGGGTTTGTGGAGGACGTGGAGCTGGATCCCGAGAAGGGGGCCATTGAGAGCATTGTGGTGGGCGGCCGGAACCGCTGCTTCGGCCTGCTGGGCCGGGAGCCGGATCAGGTGTTCCCCTGGCCGTCCATCAAGCGGTTCGGGGAGGATATCATCCTGGTGGAGGGACGGGCCAGGAGCGGTCGGGACCGGAATCGCCGCTGATACTAATTCTTGGGGACCCGCTGATTTCATTCCCCAGACTTGGAATATATGAAAAATAGGGAAAAAGGGGGCGCTGAAACAGGAAGGCTTGAGTGATATGGAATATCGGTGCCGGAAGAAGAAAACGAAGCGGGAAAAATTTCTGGAGTTATGGCCTGTTGCTAATCATTGAACCTGGAGAGGAGTTGTGGAATGAAGCAAGACCACCCGAAAGTGAAGTATACAGTTGTTGATCCCAATACACCATGTGAAATGCAAAAGGTGCTAAAAAGGATGATTTCCGAAAAGCTGGTTGCCATAAAGCCAAGAAACTGATTGCCAAACAGCAAATCCGTCCTATATCCTTTATGCTAAGAAACACTTGGCTTCCTTGTATTTTCTTGCTATTTGTTGTAGAATAGGCATGGATATAGGTTGGCTGATGAAAGGAGCAGCCAATGAGAATAGCAGCATATTGCCGCGTGTCAACTGATCGAGAGGAACAGAAGGACAGCTTAGTACATCAAAAGGAATTTTTTCTGGAGTATGCGAAGAAAAACGGCTACGAACTGTTCCGGCTGTATGCCGATGAGGGAATCAGCGGGACGAGCCTCAAGAAGCGCGTTGAGTTCCAGCGGCTGATGCAGGACGCACAGATGGGTCTTTTTGAACTGGTCGTGGTAAAGGACATTTCCCGCGTTGCCCGCAATACGGTGGATTTTCTGCAAAGCATCCGTGTTCTGAAATCCATTGGGGTGAATGTGATCTTTCTCACCGCCAACATGACATCGTTGGGCGACAGCGAGTTCATCTTGACGATTTTCGGCGCCATGGCCCAGGAGGAGAGCGGAAACCTGTCTAAGCGGGTCAAGTGGGGCAAAAAGATCAACGCAAAGAAAGGCAGGGTGCCCCAACGGATCTTTGGCTATGACCGTATGGATAACTTCAACCTTCAAATCAATCCCGTAGAGGCCGAAGTGGTCCGAACAATCTTCCGTATGTACTTAAAGGAAGGCGCTGGCTGCCGGGGCATCAGCTTGGCCTTGAACGCGGACGGGGCCAAAACAAAATTCGGCTGTGAATGGAACCCTCGCGGTGTCAGGCGCGTGTTGACAAATCCCATCTACTGCGGCCACTATGTGAACAACAAGTATGAAATTGAGGACTTTCTGACCGGACATCAGATACGGCTTCCGGCGGAGCAGAACTTTCACCATGACCGGCCAGATTGGGCTATCATCACAATGGATGAGTTTCTGCGTGCGCAAATTCAGATGGAAGAACGGCGCGCGAAGTACAAAACGTTTGATGGGCACAGCACGGATTCGAGGTACAGTTCGAAACACCTGTTCAGCACGTTGATCAAATGCGAGCACTGTGGGAAGTCTTTTTGTAGGAGAAAATACACCTATGTCAACACCCGGGTATACTGGATTTGCTCCACGAACAGTCAATATACCGCTGAGCAGTGTGACAACCTCGTCAAAATCGAGGAAACGGAGCTGCTTGCTGAGCTTCGAGACTATTTCAGTTCCCTGATTCAGGATAAAGACCGCTTCGTCCAAGGTATCCTGTCAGAGGTAAACAGACGCCGTTCCAGTGCACAGGACGAGATCAATGCGGACGACATTGAGAAGAAGCGAAAACGTCTGCTGGCTAAGAAGTCACGCTACCAGGAAATGTACGCGAACGATGTCATGACGATGGCCGAATTGAAAGCTAAGACGGCGCAGATCACCAAAGAACTGTCCGAACTGGATGACAGCTTGAAGCGCCTGCAGCGATCCGCAGCCGTTCAGCAGAACAGCGAAAATTTGGTTAAATCGTATAAAATGGAGATCGAACGGTTTCTGGCGTTGGAAACGGCGACCAACCTTGATTTACGCAGGATTATAGACCATATTAGTGTCAATAGGGACGGAACGGTTCAAATTATCTTGAAAAAATCAGGAGATTTGAACATGCACCAAAACCTTCCAAGTTGGTGTCAATGACAAACTCCGTGGATCCCATCATCCTGAGTATGCGCCTGTCCGACCCCTGCGATCCCCCTGTCTGCGCCTGTGGCAGCGACGCCGAGGTGCCCGCGGGCATCGCCGGCTGCTTCCCCGGGGAGCTGAACATGGGCGGTGAGGGGCGGCGGGTGTACGTCACCCTGGGCCAGTTCTCCATCATCCGGCTGGAGCGGGATAGCCAGCTGCTCATCCCCGCCTACGACTACTGCATGCCCAGCAAGGAGTGCACCGCCAGCGGCGGCGAGGAGGATCCCTGCGCCATCTTCCGTCAGGTGCAGTTCCCCACCGAGGAGTTCTTCCCGCCCAACACCATCGCGCCCCCGGAGGGCTGCCAGGACAAAAACTACTGCTGCTGATCTCGTCGGGGCAAAGTCCGCTCCGCAGAAAACGCTCTTTGAACGTTCCCTGCTGCGCTCCCTTGCCCCTCCTCTCCCCGCGCGGCCCGCTGCGCTGGGCCCGCGTGGGGCCCCCATAAGAGCGGGGCAAAGTCCGCGCGGCCTGCTACATTGGGCTCGCGTGGAACCCAGACAGGAGCGGGGCGGGCCTTCCGCCCCGCTCCTTAAATTTTCATGAACCTATTCTCACGGCGAGAAAAATGTGGTAAACTAACAGGAACAAAACCAATTTCCGGGAGGCCCTCACCATGAACTGGAACGCCCTGCATGACAGACTGCGCGCCGCCGCTCCGTCCCTGGAGCTGCGCCGGGACGAGCCCATGAGCCGCCACACCTCCTTCCAGGTGGGCGGACCGGTGCCTCTGATGGCCCTGCCCCAAAACGAGGACGAGGTGAAAACCGTGCTGTCCGTGGCCGGGATGGAGTTTGGCGTCAAGCCCTTCTTCATGGGCAAGGGCACCAACCTGCTGGTGAGCGACCAGGGGGCGGATCTGCTGGTGCTGAAGGCGTTTGACGGCCTGAACCGCCTGGAGCTGCTGCCCCAGGGCGAGTGGCCCGGCCACCAGACCATTTTGGCCGGGAGCGGCGTGTCCCTGGCACGGCTGTCCAGCTTCGCCCTGGAGCACGGCCTCACCGGCCTGGAGTTCGCCCAGGGCATCCCCGGCAGCGTGGGGGGCGGCGTGTATATGAACGCCGGGGCCTATGGCGGGGAGCTGGGGCAGGTGGTGTCCAGCGTGGTATCCAACGCCCCGCCCGACGAGGAATTTCTCCGGGAA
The DNA here is from genome assembly GCA_910584285.1 of uncultured Oscillospiraceae bacterium. Classification (GTDB taxonomy): domain Bacteria; phylum Bacillota; class Clostridia; order Oscillospirales; family Oscillospiraceae; genus Enterenecus. The sequence continues at coordinate 2,513 of CAJTYK010000007.1, read as the reverse complement.
CACGTCAACCCCAAATTCTCCTACCGCCACAGCCAGTTCCAGGAGCGGGACAGCTTCATTCTGCGGGCCAGCTTTTCCCTGAAACCCGGCGACCCCGCCGAGATCAAGGCCAAAATGGACGACTTCGCCCAGCGTCGCCGGGAAAAGCAGCCCCTGGAATACCCCAGCGCGGGCAGTACCTTCAAGCGGCCCGCCCCCGTGGACGGACGACCGGTCTACGCCGCCGCCCTCATCGACGGCTGCGGGCTGAAGGGGCTGACCGTGGGCGGGGCCCAGGTGTCGGAGAAGCACGCGGGCTTTGTGATCAACCGGGGCGGGGCCACCTGTGACGATATCATCAGGCTCATGGCCCAGGTGCGGGAGCGGGTGTTCCAGGAGACAGGCGTCACCCTGGAGCCGGAGGTGCGCTATCTGGGAAAGGAGGGAGAGGCATGGAATTTCTGATTGTGTCCGGCCTGTCCGGGGCGGGCAAGTCCACCGTCATGTCCATTTTGGAGGACAGCGGCTTCTTCTGCGTGGACAACCTGCCCCCGGTGCTCATACCCAAATTTGCCGAGGTGTGTCTGGCCGGGGCGGGCTCCTACGAGCGGGTGGCTATGGTGTGCGACATCCGGGCCGGGGAGCAGTTTGACGGCCTGTTTGAGGCCATGGATGCCCTGTCGGCCATGGAGTTCCACTACAAGGTGCTGTTCGTGGACGCGGACGACGCCACCATCATCAAGCGGTACAAGGAGACCCGCCGCGGCCACCCCCTGCTGGCGGAAGCGGGCAGCCTGTCCAAGGCGGTGGAGCGGGAGCGGGCGGCCATGGAGCCCCTGCGGGCGCGGGCGGACTACATCATCACCACCTCCTCCCTGCCGGTGCGGAAACTGCGGGGGCAGGTGCTGGATATGTTCGCCCACCACCAAAAGAGCGCCAACGAGATGAGCGTCACCGTCACCTCCTTCGGCTTCAAGTACGGCATTCCCCTGGAGGCGGATCTGGTGTTTGACGTGCGTTTCCTGCCCAACCCTTTCTATGTGGAGGATTTGCGGCCCCTGACGGGGCTGGATCAGGGAGTGTCGGACTACGTATTTGCCAGCCCCTCCGCCCAGGAGCTGATGGAGCACCTGCGGGGGCTGATGGACTTCCTTCTGCCCCACTTTGTGGAGGAGGGCAAGAGCGCCCTGGTGATCGCCGTGGGCTGCACCGGCGGGCGGCACCGCTCGGTGGCGGTGACCCACGCCTTGTGCGAGTACATCCAGGGGCTGGGCTACGCGGCCGGTGAGACTCACCGGGACATGACGAGGGCATGAGTATGGGAAAGATTAAGCGGCGCAAAGGCCCCGCCATCGCGGCCCTGGGGGGCGGGCATGGCCTGTCCGCCATTTTGAGGGGATTGAAGCTCTATACCGACGACCTCACCGCCATCGTCACCGTGGCGGACGACGGCGGCGGCTCGGGGATGCTCCGGGAGGATCTGGGAATGCCCCCGCCCGGCGACATCCGCAACTGCATGGAGGCCCTGGCGGGCGCCGAGCCGCTGATGCAGGAGCTGCTGGCCTACCGCTTCCCCGACGGACGGCTGGCGGGGCAGGCCTTTGGCAACCTGCTTCTGGCGGCGCTGGACGGCATTTCCCCCTCCTTCGATCAGGCGGTAGCCCGGATGAGCGAGGTGCTGGCCATCACGGGGCGTATTCTTCCCGTCACAAATTCCAATGTACAATTAGAGGCCGCCTTTGAAAACGGCGCCAGCGTCCGGGGAGAGTCCAAGATCTCCGCCGCTAAGAAGGAGCAGAACTGCCGCATCCACCACGTGCGCCTGCTGCCTGAGCACACCCCCGCCCTGCCCGCGGCGGTGGAGGCCATCCGGCGGGCCGAGGTGATCCTGCTGGGGCCTGGGAGCCTGTACACCAGCGTGATCCCCAACCTGCTGGTGGACGGCATCGCCGAGGCCATCCAGGACAGCGGCGCGCTGAAGATCTACGTCTGCAATATCATGACCCAGGACGGGGAGACGGAGGGCATGACCGCCCAGGATCACGTGGCCGCCCTGCTGGAGCACGGTGGGCCGGGGCTGGTGGATCTGTGCCTGTGCAATTCCGACCCCATCGGCCGGGAGCTGCTGGAGCGCTACTCCGCCGAGGACGCGGAGCCCATGCGGGCCGACCGCCGGGAGCTGGAGCTGCTGGGCGCGGAGGCGGTGTTCCGCCCCCTGCTGGACATGGACTGCGGCTATGCCCGCCACTCCGGGGTAAAGGTAGCCCAGGCGGTGGTGGAGCTGTACCAGCAGCGGGCGGAGACCAAGATTTTTTAAGAGGGACTGACGGGGCTTTCCCGGGCGTCCCTGATTGCCCGCCCCACCGGGACGGGCGGCAAAACAGCTTGTAAGGAGGGAGTGCCGTGGCCTTTCCCGGCGTCCCTGATTGCCCGCCCCATCGGGGCGGGCGGCAAAACAGCTTGTAAGGAGGGACTGCCATGGCCTTTTCCGCCGACGTGAAGCAGGAGCTGTGCCGCCAGCCGGTGAACCGCCG
>CAJTYK010000006.1 GCA_910584285.1 uncultured Oscillospiraceae bacterium | reverse complement strand
TATCTTGTTTGGTTAGACCTTGTTTACATTTTCTTCACTCATTCAATTACCGTGGGGGGAGGATACTCAGCTTATAGCGCCTTCCGTTCACGGATACGCCCCCTTACCCGGCTGAATACTTCCTGCCCAGAATAGCGCACGTCGGACAGCTCCGCCGCCTTATCTGCCTCATCCAACGCCAGTTCCACATCATCAGTCAGCGCGGCGTACTGCTCCAAGCTGAGAAGCACCATAGAGCCGTAGCCGTTTTTTGTCAAGTAAACGGGCTCCCCATTCTTCAATACGGTCTGTTCAATTTCGGGAAACTTGTTTCTCAAATCTGAAACAGGACGAATGTGCATCATAGGGACCCCTCCTTTTGCTGTCTTTATTTTATCAGAATTTTATCAAACTATCAAGGGCCAGTTGGCCCGCCGAATGGAGGTATTTTCATGAGGGCCGCAGCTATGAAAGAGCGCCCGTCCTTCACCTTGATGAAGCAGACGGACGTGCAGAGTATTTACCATATGCAGATGCCCCGCTGGCTGTTTTCGATCCGCGCTATGCCAGCATGAGTTTGGACGCCAAGGTAGCCTACACTTTTCTGCTCAACCGCTTCCAGCTCTCCCGCAGGAATGGTTGGGTGAACGACTTTGGGGAGGTATTCGTCATCTTTCCCCGGAGGGAGCTGGTGCGGGAACTGCGGGTGTGTGAACAGCGGGTGACGGTGGCCTTCCGCGCACTGAAGGAGCTGAACCTGATCTGGGAGAAGCGGCCAGGACGGCGTACCAGTCTGTCTCCCCCTCGGGCACTGAGACGCCCTTGATCTGCCTCCAGAGCGCAGCCAGTTTCCTTGTCTGTTCACCGGTTTTGCCCTGGATCAGCCGGATACCTGGCTCTGACAGGGTGCGGAATTCCCCGTTCACGGACAGCAGCGGCTGGAGGGAGATGAAATCACACAGTGCCTGGTAGAGGTGCTCGCGTGCCCATCCGGCAGGTAAACATTATGAGCAGACAGCCTGCTTGACAGATTATAATTGATCCAGTAAAATTGCGGAGAGAGGGCGGTGAAACCAGTATGACAACAGGGGAAGCGAAAAAAATTGCGGGGCGGATGCTGAATATGCCAAGTCTGGCCCATGTCCGAAAATTCTTAATTCTTGGACTAAACCGGAAGAACCCTGGCTTCGGAGATGACGCGGTTTTCATAGACCGTGAAACAGGCCTAATGCAGTTTTTGTCGGGCGAGTTCCGACAGGGCACACGTGTCTCGAAAAACAAGGATTACCTTGCGGCCTGCGAGGAATACCGGGAGGGCGACTGGGTTGACGAGGAGGACGAGGACGAATGGGATCCGGAGGACGATCCGTACCGGGAACTGGATGAAGATGAAATGGATGACGAGGAGCATATATTCTCCGTTATTGTTCCCAAGGACGCAAAATCCCTGACTCTGGGCACAGAGATCCAGATCTCGTACGGTTGCGACAGTAGTAGCCAGGAGAGCACAGAGGAATGGAAATCAGATAGTTACCGCATTGAAGGAATTGGGACGCTGTATGATTTATCCTTCCACATAAACAAAAGCATGGACGGGATTATTTTGGATGAGGACTCCTTTGATTTTCCGCTGGTCTGCTGGAATACCGGCAGTCTTCCGATCAAGGTGGAGGGGCAGAAGATCCCTGCCAACACAGGCCGCGTCCTAAGCCCCAATCATTCGAAACGGAAGGCGCTCAGGCTCAAGCACGAGGATATCATGTCCCTTCCTGTCTGGGACAGTGCGAACAAGATCGCGAGAAATGAGAAGCTCCTGTTAGCTTTGGGCTGCCCCAATGAAGACGCGCACATACTTGCCGGCTATTTTTGGAGAAATTCGTTTCTTTACGATGTAACGGACTACAATCCGGCAGATCACGCCGTATGGATGGACCGGGTTCACAGGGAGGGACGACCTCAGCCGCAAAGCTGACCGGGGCGTCATTCCCACTCCGGCAGCCAACTGGCAAAGCGGATCAGCCAGGGAGCTGCTCCCTGGGGGGCGCAGGCAGTGAGTTCCCCAGGGGACAGCGGATCTCCGTCCACCGCCAGCGAATGTCGGCCATGGTTCCAAAATACCAGCAACCGGCCCGGCAAAGCCACGGTGTCCACCCGCCGCCTTCCGGCGTGGTATTCCAGCGTGGGCGTATCCTCCGCCCCTCGGTAAAGGGACACGGTTTCACCGTCCGATTCAAACTCCAGCTCATATTCAAGCCAGTTCTCCTCTCCGTTCCGCAACTCCACCGCACCGAACAGAAGCCCATCCTCTTGATCGTCCAGGGCCACGATGATGGCCCCTTCCGGGTTGCTCCTAAAAAAGTCCTGTTCGTTCATCTCCATCGTCTGTACTCCTTTCAAAAAATAAGCGGCCACGACTTCTCCGCTGACGGAGAATCGTGACCGCATAAAGCTTGGCCCGATGGGATATTTACTTTATCCGCTATCACCATACCATAGACGTCAAGAACTGTCAAGGGTAAATTTGGGAGAGCAGCCTCGCGGGGTCTCTGCTTTTGCACAGTCAAAGCATGGTAAAACATGGTAATAAAATTCCTCTTGACAAATTTGTTGTGCTATGATATATATAAAGCAACAGAAGCTGTACTGACAATTTTATAGCGTTTGCCATGCGTATGCGGCGAGCCAATGTGATTTCTGAATCATGGGTTTTGCTGTTGCGCATTTTTTGTTGCCTGTTTTTCGGAAATCTTCCGGGAAACGGGCTTTTCTTTTGAAAACAGCACACTTCTGAATAAAAAAATGGAGGAATTTGTATGAACGCGAACGACATCAAACGCATCACCGATAAGATCCAGCGGGACGCTGAACTCGGGTCCGGGGAGAAGATCGTCATCTGCCTGGACCGAACGAGGGACTCCATGCTGGAGGACGCCTGCCTTTTGACCACCGGAGGCGGCATTCAGGAGGTTTTCTGGGAGACCTCCTTCGACGGCATCCAGGCGGACGAGGCTGTGATCCGTATGTCCGAGGACGGGGACGATCTGGTGGCTTTCCATGAGAGCAGACCCAGCTCCAGGGATCACCGCCCCAACGGCATCCGCGTGCACCACGAGGAGCTGGACTTTCCCTGCGTCGTATTCTACAACAGCGGCGAGGAACGGTTGACCGTAGACGGCGAATGGCTGGCTCCCGGCGAATACACAGCCGTTCAGGAGGTGGACAGCAATAGTCCGGAAGCACAGAAGTTTTTTGAGGAGTACCTCAAAAGCCCGGAGGTTATGGAGGGGTTCGAGGAGGTGCGCCGCGCTTACGCTGAGAAAATCAAAGAGAAGGAGGGAATGTAATGGATAATCAAAAGGCTTTTCCGGATGTACAGCAGGATGATCTGTGCCTGACCTTTGGAGAATTCAAACCGGGGGAAATGCCGCTGAAGCAGGCGGCCATCAAGACAGAGACGGGGTTCGAGGAGCTGGAGGCTTCCCTGGTGGAGCTGAGCCGCGGCATCCAGCTGTCGGTGCAGTCCGAGCGTTGTTGTGACGAGACTCAGATCTTCCGCCCGCTGGAGAAGCGCCAGGAGGAACTGGAGGGCTACCAGAAACGGGGCTGCATTTTGCGCCGAAACGGGAACTCCAACAGCAATTTTTATACCGTCACAGCCACAGGAAATGGCGCGGTCTGGATCTGTAACGAGGGGGATCGCTCCCTCCGTTTCCAGATGCCGGACGGCATGATTTACCGCGTTTGCGCCGGATGTACGGAGGCCCTTGCCCCGTCAAACACATCGGCGCAGATCGGGCCCATTCAGGTTTTGCTGGATCTGGGCGACAATCCTCTTGACCTTCAGGTCAGTACGGTGTACGTCAAATACGGGGAGGTGCCCTGGTGCCGGGGCGGGCTGGACTGTCTGCTGCCGGGAAGCCGGATCGACAGCTACCTCTGTCCTATTTTCTGCGCCGATGACTGCCTGGGCGTGCTGGAATCCTATTCCAGCTATTTCTTGAAGCGCCCCGGGCTGGCGCTTATGGATATTGAGGGTTATGGCACCACCCGGTGGTTTGTCCGCAACAAAGGGAAGAAGCCCCTCCCCCTGGCTGGCCCGAAGGGCTGGACGGTGGATGTTCCCGCCGATGGGCAGATCCACAGCATAGAGGAATTGGGCGCATACACAGAGGAGGTAGACGCATGAACTATTTCAGCTACCAGGATAAGGAACTGTCGCAAGTGGGGATCCAGGAGGGGGAACTGGCTGTCTACACAGGCACTGTGAATCCGCGGCAAATGGGCTCCCTCGGACGTGATACCCACAAGCGCAACGCCTATACGTACCGCTGGCAGGACGGCCGGTCCCTGGAGTTGGACGCGCAGTTCCAGAATGACAGAGCGGGCCTGGACGTTTTGGACGTTCAAGCTGGGGAAGGGCACTACGTCTTCCTCCGAGATCGCCCCAGCGGCTATATCCGGCAGATCGACGGCCCCGTGGCGCCCATCGTGGTGGCCAATTTCGGGGCTATTCCCCTGCGGGTGGACACCCTTCTGGGCAAGTTTACCGTACAGGCCGGCACCATGCTCCGGCTGGACGAGAACGCCCCCCAGCGGGAGAAAAAGAAGGTGCTGCTCACCATCAGCTCCAACCCTGAGCAGGCGCTGAAGTCCGCGGAGGTCTGGGACGGGAACGGATGGCGACGGCTGAATATCTGCAACGGGGAATCTGACGCCTATGCAGGCCGCAGCTTCATCGTCCGAGACGGCAGCGCCATTGTGCAGCAGGTGGAGCAGGTGTCAGTCAATGGCAAACGAAAGACGCTGATGATGGATGTTCCGGAGCCGGTCCCGGACTATGAGATTTACGTCACGGGGCAGGCCGGGGACTGGGTAACCCTGTGTTTTAACCGGACGGATTATCGGGATGGTCAAATAATACAGCGGGCGAGAACCGTCTCATTTACCAACTGGGGAGAACGGGTTATATATGACCTTCAAAGGCTCAAGGAATCCCGCACACAGGACGCAGCGAATCAGTGTGCCACCGCGCTGCCCGGTCTGCCGCCTGAAGGGGAAACGTATTCTGCGCCGAAAAAACGGGCACGTCCACTGATGAGCGGCAAGCTGAAGGAATTTCTGGACATCGAAGATGAGCCGGATGGGGCAGACGCATCGGCTGTGCCGGAAGCGCCGCATCTGGAGTCGGGCGAAGGCAACGTGAAAGAGGCAAACTCGGAAGGCGTGAGCATCAACTCACTGCCGTCTGGTCCGAACTGGAACTGGCAGGATCCGCAGACAGCGCCTGCCCCGGAGCCGCCGGAGGATTTCCCGGAATAAGAGGAAAGCTGCATAAATGTCAAACCGGCGCGGGGAAGCTGCGGGGGACAGGCGTCCCCGCTATTCCCGCGCCGGCAGGAAGGAGGATATTCGATGAACCCCATCACATTTGGTGTGATCCGCCGGTACTGCTCCCGGATTGACAGGGTGTCCATTTGCAGGCAAGAGACGTTGAAGTACCAGAACTTCCGCTTCATAGAACAGGTCCCCCACAGCTTTGACCCGCTCTACCTGTACGGCGTTGGGGTGATCGAATCGGAATTTTACGGCGAGTCCGGGCTTGCTGACCCGTCCGCGGGCAAACTGAATTTTTTGCCCTGCATGGAGTTCATGCTCTCGGAAACGCCGAGGAAAGGAACCGAACATGAACATCAGCCAGGATAAGTTTTACAAGGTGCGTGTGCCCGATTACGCGATCCCCGCCTTCTGTGACTCAGAGGTCGACTACTATGACACCGCGGAGAATATCCGGCTGCTCTATGAACGCTCCCTCACCAGCCGGAACCGGGAGGAGGCAGGGCGCTGCCTTGCCGCCATGGACGAGTACCTCTCCGGGCGGGGGCCGGGGAACGTCCAGCTTCAGTTTGAGGAGCCGAAGCCCCTGCTCAGCCCCGTAAGGCTCCTTGGGAAGCGCGGCTGGGAATGCGGGCCTCTGACGTACCGATTTTGTAATATCTGGGGCTTTGAGGACGATATTGCTATGGACGGGATACGGGTGGACGCGGTCTATCTGGAGGATCCAGAGCCGGAAGTGCCTGAAAAGCGGTTGATTCGCTGTGTAAAGCTCCAGATCAAGCGTCCGAGGACGCCCAATCCCTTTTTTGACGGACTGTGGATGAACTACTGGGAGGTTTCGTTCTGGGGCTATCCGCACATGATCATAAGAAAAGAACCGGACATTCTGGCAAACAGCCTTTACTATCCCGACCGTTCCTTCCAGACCATGGCGGAAGCCGAACGGGATATGGAGCGGCCGGCCCCGGTGGATTTCGGACGGTTTTTCCTGGAAATCCACGGGGACGGCTGACCGAGGCATCGCCGTACCACACACAAAATGAGGGGGACGCCATGATTTTCTTTACCGCAGATACCCACTTTGGGCACAGAAATGTGATCCAATTCGAAAACCGCCCGTTCCGAACGGTGGATGAGATGGATGAGGCGTTGGTGGAGAACTGGAACAGCAGGGTCTTCCCCGAGGATGAGATCTATATTCTGGGCGATTTCACCCTGAAGGGGCCTGGAGTCGCAAATGCGCTCCTGGAGCGGCTCCAGGGGCGTAAATACCTGATCCGGGGGAATCACGACAGCTATGTGAACCGGGCCTCCTTTCACCAGGAGCACTTCCTGTGGAGCAAGGACTACTATGAGCTCCAGCACCGGGAGCAGTGGTTCATCCTGTGCCATTACCCGCTGCTCAGCTGGAACGGGATGGACCGGGGGGCATTCCAGCTCCATGGGCACCAGCACAACGGCCCGCTTTACAATGAGGGTAACCGAAAGATGGGCGTAGCGCGGCTGGATGTGGGGGTGGACGCCCAGGCCATGGCCCCTGTCAGCATCGAGGAACTGCTGGCCTTTTGGGAGAAGGGGCGCTGCCCCAGGGAAATATAGAGGATCGGAAAGGAGGCGCGCTATGCTGACGTTGTTTCAATGGGATCTGGTCCTGGAGCAGGGCGTCCCCCTGGGCGTCGGGATCGTGTCGGACCACATGAGGCTGGCGGAGGGAGCCAATATCCACACGTCTCGGATCTGCCGTGCGGAGCAGGCGGGAGACGTTCTTCGGATAGAGACCTTCTCCGGAAGCATCTATCACCTGCAAATGAGGGAGAGGAGCCCCAGGGCTCATGAAGCGGAGACGTTAGACCTGGAGCAGTTAGGCCTTCCGGCGGACTTTTGGGCGCAGTGCGCCCGGGCCAGCGAGGAGGCCTCCAGGACAGAGAAAGCCGAGCTGCGGTCGCGCATAAGCCCGGGCACGCTTTTTATGCGTATTGTGAGCACGTCCATTTTGTCAGCCCTTTGGATGGGGACGGACGCCCAGATCCATGACGCCTCGGTCGAGATCCATTCGGGGATGTTTCAGGATTCATACCTGATCCGCAGTACTTGCCGGGAGACCGAAAAAACCGGCAGTGCGGACATCCGCTTCTTCGCCATCCCCTTCTTCCCTGCGTGGGCCCGGCTGGAACCCTATCACATATCCGAGGGGATCAAGTCATTGCTTGTGCGCAACGAAGGGTGTACGAATATTGCAGTTGGCTCCGAATCAAAGAATATTTTGTGTCTCCCTGGAATGACCACGTCTATCCCCGTTCGAGATCAATCGTATAGCAGCAGACAGTTAAAACTGTTCTGAATTTTGTCTTGGCCGCGAGGCACATGATCGCGGCCCATTTGTGCCGGCAGATAAGCAGGGAGGGGCATAAAATGAAGGCCAGAAGAAAGCGGTGAGCCAAATGGCGATATTTATCACAGGCGACCTTCACGGCGATTTCAGTCGGTTCAAAAAGGAAATCTTCTACGAGCAGACAGAGCTGGCCAAGGATGACTATGTGATCGTCACGGGCGACTTCGGTGGGGTGTGGGACGGCAGCCCCAACGAACGCCACTGGCTGGACTGGCTGGACGCCAAGCCGTTCACCACCCATAATAAGGTAAAACCAACTTTTGAAGTTGAGACTGCGCCGGCGCTTGACTACGCCGTATGCAAACGAAAGCTTGGTTAATCGCTATTTGATGGCAGAGCATTTTCTGCAATTGCCCGTACACGTTAGCGGAATGGGCATTTATTGATCTGCCGGTTGTCAACGGCAGCTTTTCCTGCTATACTGCAATAACAGTACAAAGGGGGCAATCAATGATGAGCAAATCCTTGAGACGGGTGGGAAAGCTGCTGTTTTTCCTTCTGCCGCTGATCCTGGGAATGCTGGGCCTGTGGATCATAGACGGGGAGCCGGTGCAGGACGCTCTGTTCAGCTGCGTCAGTATGTACGTTCTCAATTACGGTGACACGCCCCCCAACCTGTTGGCGGAACTGGCCCGGTGGCTGTCCCCCCTTACCACCGCCAGCGGCATTTTGATGGCTCTGCGGGCTGTCCGAGACCGGTTCCACAGTTTGGAGCGATTTCTGGCGGGAGACGGCGTGGCCGTCTACGGCCCGGAGGCGGAGCAGGCCCAGTTACTGGAGCGGCTGGGCAGGCGCGGGATCAAGGGGACGGATGAGGTGCTCCTCGCCCGCCAATATATTCTTCTGGGAGAGGACGAGGACAGCTTTACGCTGTGCCGCAAGATTCTCCAGGAAAAGCCGATGGCGGACGTGTTCTTGCGATGCGCCGATTTGCGTCCCCAGTCGGTCACTTCTCCCAGGCTGCATCTGTTCAGCCCAGAGGAAACCGCCGCCCGGCTGTTTTGGAAGGAGCAGTGCCTTTACTCCACTTCCGCAGAGCGGGAACATCATCTAAGTGTTGTCCTGCTGGGGGACGGGGTGCTGGCGGAAAATCTGCTGTACTATGGCCTGCTTGACAATATTTTCGACCCCAAGCAGACGATTGAATACCATATCTTTGGCGGCGGCGCCCGGTTTGCCGCCGTCCATACTCAGCTGGATCAGATGGGGAGCGACTCTGTCACCGTCCACGAGGAACCCTGGTGGGACAGTCTGGACCTGGTGAGCACAGCCTGTCTGGTTCTGCTGCTGCCCCAGGAAAACCAGACCGCTATGGCACAGGATCTGCTACTGGCCGCCCCCGACCTCAAAGTGGTGGCCTTTGGCAGCGACCCGGCCCTGGTCCTGCTGGACAAGGCTGGAAAGCTGGAGGTGTATCCCTGGCTGGACCGCGCTCTGAGTCCGGAGCACATCTTGCAGGATGATCTTTTCATGCAGGCCAAGCGTATCAACCTGCGATACGCCCACATCTACAACGGTGTGGAGGAGACCGGCCAGAATCGGGAAGCGGAGTGGGACAAGCTGGACGCCTTTACCCGCTACTCCAACGTCAGCTGCGCCGACTACCATGACATACGCCTCGAAATGCTGAAGCTCATGGGTTTACCCGCCGACGCGGACCGGCTGCCCCCGGGCAAAATGGAGCTGCTGGCCGAGCTGGAGCACATTCGCTGGTGCCGCTACCATTATTTGAGCAACTGGAGGCGGGGCACGAATGAAAACGGCCAAAAGGACCCGGCAGCTCGCCTCCACCCCGACCTGATTCCCTATGGGGAGCTGACCGAAGCGGCCCGGGAAAAGGATCGGGAGAACATCCGAGTGCTGCTTGGCGTTGCCCCCTGACAAAAAACGGACCGCTCATTTGGAAAAGAGTGGTCCGTTTTTTTTGCTTGTTTCCCTTTTGATCAGATCACGTTTCCCAGCCTTCTTCGGAAAGGCGGGCAATGGCCCCCTCGTGTCCGGATTCCGCCGCTTTGCTCAGCCATTTGCGCGCACGGTTCCTCGCTATCCTACAGCTGCTGCCCTGTCTGAGCTCATCACAAAATTTAAGGGCGCGCTCCCAGTTGTCCAGATACTGGCAGGCCAATTCATACTGCTTCTGCGGGTCTCCCTGCTCCGCCAAGTTCAGAAGACTGTCAAAGAGAGTATGGAGGGCGTTGCGAGATTTCTCCCGAATCATGTCAGCGTTCTCTTTGCTAATTCCGCTGCTAACAAGCTGCGGGAACAACTTCAGCCCAGACTGGGCGCATTCGCTGCATTCATAGGCGCACCACCAGTCCTCCAAGCTGCCGGTTTTCTTAGCAATCATCCAGCTGCAGTAGGCTTTCCAATAGTAAACGGCATAGTAAAGCTTGCTGTCCTTATTGTGCTTGTCAATAAGCTCCAGCCACTCCCTGGACGACGCCCACTCCCCCTGGTCAAAATAATATTGGGCCATATCACACATTGCCGGAACATCATTCGACTTGGCCCGTTCCAGAACCGCCTCCATCCCAGGCGGTACGCTCCAGGTTTCCTCCGGCTGCGCCGGAGAAACGGGTGAGGTGATACTTGGGGGACGCTCCGCTGACGGTACAATCCGGGTCTCCTCGGGGAAATGCCGCATGATTTCGGCATAGTAGTTCTCCGGCGGCTCGCCGCCGGCCCGGGAAGGAATCCGGGTGCGCTCATTGTTCGTATTAAAAAATTCCTCAAAAATACTATATATTGTCTTGGCTTGCTCCCCATAGGCAGGTTTGTCGAGCTCCTCATAGGCTTTCGCCCGTGCGTACTCCACATATTCCGGCATATTGCAAACGGGTTCCACCTCAACGGCAATAAAGCTGACCGGGTGATTGCGTCCATGAAGAATCAAGGTTTCTTTTGAAATCGTTTCCCGCAACTCGTTGAGACACGCCTGACTGCGCAGAGAGGAGACACTGAGATAGAACACCATCAGCCTGCAGTCCGGATCTTGGATGGCAGTAAGCGCATCGTTCTTCCATGACTCCTTGGTGCAATCCAGGTTCTTTTTGTCCAGCCATACGTTGTATCCGTTCTCTTGAAAATTTAGGACATCCTGCCAAACAACCTCGCTGTCTTTGCTTGAATAGCTGATAAAAACATAGGGGCGGTCAGTCATGCAGCTGGAAATTCTGCTCAGTAAGGAATCTCGATTGTCCATAGCGGCTCCTTCTCTCTGTTAATATTTAGCGCTAATTTGCTTAGGTTAAATTTAGCACATAATCCGGTCCGTTGCAAGAATTAATCTCACGTACTTATCTTTTATGCTTTGCGGCCTGTCTGGACATTTCCCAGGTAGTCCGTTTTTGACAGGCTGGGGCAGCTGGGGCAGGAATAGTGAATATTCCCACCCAATTTTTCGGTTGATTTTGCCGGAGAGCTGTGATGCAATAAAAGAGAACGTGTCTTTGACGACATCCTGAACAAGCCAAAGCTGAACCGGAACGACCTCCAGCTCATCATTCAGAAGAGCGACAAGCATAACAATAAGGCTTTCACTGTCAATGTTATCAGTGACAATATTTGTCACTGACAACCTTGGAACCGTGGGAAAGGTTCTGCTTTGGGATGACGGAGCTGGAGAAGCGGCTGGGGATCACTACATAAGGGCAGAACGGCATTTGTGGGGAATGGCACTTGCACTGAGGTGAAAAAGCGTATATAATAGCACCTACAGACAACGGGGCCTGAGAAGGGCCCCGTTCGCCTTTTTGAGAGAAGTGCTTATGATGGATATTTGCTCAGAGCATCCCCATGAGGAGTGTGGCGTATTTGGCGTGTATGACCCGGCGGGAGACTGTGCCCGCACCGCCTACTATGGGCTGTACGCCCTCCAGCACCGGGGGCAGGAGTCCTGCGGCATCGCCGCCATCAACGACAGGGAGCTGTCCTTCCACAAGGATGTGGGCTTGGTGGGCGACGTGTTTACCGAGGAAATCCTGGACGGACTGGGCGGCACGACGGCGGTGGGCCATGTGCGCTACTCCACGGCGGGGGGCGTCTGCCGGGAAAACGCCCAACCCCTGACCTTGAAATACGTCAAGGGAACCCTGGCCCTGGCCCACAACGGAAACCTGCCCCATGCGGATGAACTGCGTACCCGATTCGAGTACCAGGGGGCCATCTTCCAGACCAGCAGCGATTCCGAGCTCATCGCCTACGCCATCGCCCAGGCCCGCCTTCACTGCGCTTCCGTGGAGGAGGCGGTGTGCCAGGCGCTGGCAGGGCTGCAGGGGGCATGGTCTCTTATCGTCATGTCCCCCCGGAAGCTGGTGGCCGCCCGGGATCCCTGGGGCTTCCGTCCCCTCTACATGGGCCGGCGGGGGGCGGCGGTGATATTTGCCTCCGAAAGCTGCGCCCTGGACGCGGTGGGCGCGAGCTTTGCACGAGAGCTGGAGCCGGGCGAGATCCTGGTGGTGGAGGATGGTGCGGTTCGCACCGTCCAGCGGCCGGCTGAGGGCAAGGGGCACCTGTGCATTTTTGAATACATTTACTTCGCCCGCCCTGATTCTGTGATCTGCGGCCAGTCCGTCCATGAGGCCCGGCGGCGGGCGGGCCGGCTGCTGGCCCGGGAGCATTCTGTGGAAGCCGACGTGGTCATCGGCGTGCCGGACTCCGGGCTGGACGCCGCCATGGGCTATGCCCAGCAGTCCGGCATCCCCTACGGGGTGGGGCTGGTTAAAAACCGCTATATCGGCCGCACCTTCATTACTCCCGGACAGAAACACCGGGAGCAGGCAGTGCGGATCAAGCTGGGGGCGCTGAAAAGCTGCGTGGAGAGCCGGCGGGTGGTGCTGGTGGATGACTCCATCGTCCGGGGCACGACCTCCCGGCAGATCGTGGCCCTGCTGCGGGAGGCGGGAGCCAGGGAGATCCATCTGCGCTCCTCCGCGCCCCCCTTTATCTCCCCCTGCTGGTTCGGCACCGACATTCCCAGCAGGGAGGAGCTTATTGCCTGTCGCTATTCCATCGAAAAAATTCGAGCGCAGATCGGCGCGGACAGCTTGGGCTTTTTGAGCCTGGATGCCCTGAAGCATATTGCCCCGGACGCCGCCAGTGGCTTCTGCGACGGGTGCTTCACCGGAAATTACCCCTTGACCCTGTGACCCCTCTGCCTGCGCCTGCGGGCGCGGAGAAGCAGAAAACCCCGTTAAACTATAAAATGGAGGAATCATCATGGAAAAACAAAATCTGCTCTACGAGGGCAAGGCAAAAAAGGTCTACAACACCCAGGACCCAGGGCTGCTCATCGTATCCTACAAGGATGACGCCACCGCCTTTAACGGCCAGAAAAAGGGGACAATTCAGGGGAAAGGGGCCATCAACAACCAGATGAGCAATCTGCTGATGGCGGCGCTGGAGCGGCAGGGCGTCCCCACCCATCTGGTGCGGGAGCTCAACGCCCGGGAGACGCTGGTGAAGCGGGTGTCCATCGTGCCGCTGGAGGTCATTGTGCGCAACCTGTCCGCCGGATCCTTCTCCAAGCGGTACGGCGTGGAGGAGGGCATTCCCTTCGACCAGCCCGTTCTGGAGTTCTCCTACAAAAACGACGAGCTGGGCGATCCGCTGCTCAACGAGGACCATGCGGTTGCGCTGAAGCTGGCCACCCGGGAGGAGCTGGACGTGATCCGGACATATGCGCTTAAAATCAACCGACTGCTCCAAAAAATCTGGGCGGATCGGGGGATCCTCCTGGTGGACTTCAAGGTGGAATTTGGCCGTTTGGCGGATGGAACTATCGTGCTGGCAGACGAGATCAGCCCCGACACCTGCCGACTTTGGGATGCCCAGACCCTGGAAAAGCTGGACAAGGATCGGTTCCGCCGGGATCTGGGTGGGGTGGAGGAGGCCTACCACCAGGTGATGGAGCGGTTGTCCAGCAGTCTGTGACGGGCTGGGCGGAGGGCTCGTCCACATCGGGGCCCTTCCGGGATTTGTTTGGCATTCAAACATCCATGCTCATCTCTCCCTGCCTATATGCAAGTAATAAATATAGAACTTGCATAAACTGTCTTTTTAAATGGGAATAAACCTGATAAAATGCAACAAAACTTTTTTAAGTTGCAAAACAGCCTTGACTTTCCCGCTACAGAAGGCTATACTGATCACAGTTCAGGCGAGGACAACGGCGTTCCGCCCCGGCAGGGGGAGGAGCGCCCTTTCCATTTAACGCAGGAAAACCTGCAAGAAAAGAAAGGGGACGCCATTATGGGCTACAGTAAGGAAGACATCATCCGCAAGGTAAAAGAGGAGGACGTGAAGTTTATCCGGATGCAGTTTACCGACATCTTCGGCCAGCTGAAAAACGTGGCCATCACCGCCTCCCAGATCGAAAAGGCGGTGGACAACCAGATTATGATCGACGGCTCCTCCATTGAGGGCTTTGTCCGCATCAACGAGTCCGACCAGTATCTCTGGCCCGACCTGGACAGCTTTGTCATCTTCCCCTGGCGGCCCCAGCACGGCAAGGTGGCCCGGCTCATCTGCGACGTGCACAACCCAGACGGCACCCCCTTCGTGGGCGACCCCCGCGGTGTATTGCAGCGGGTGCTGGAAAAGGCCCGCGCCATGGGCTACGACACCTTCAATGTGGGCCCCGAGGCGGAATTCTTCCTGTTCCAGACCGACGAGGAGGGCAAGCCCACCACCAAGACCAACGATGAGGCGGGCTACTTCGATCTGGGCCCCCTGGATCACGGCGAGTCCACCCGCCGGGAGATCTGCCTGGCTCTGGAGGACATGGGCTATGAGATCGAGGCCAGCCACCACGAGGTCGCCCAGGGCCAGCACGAGATCGACTTCAAGTACTCTGACGCCCTCCAGTGCGCCGACAAGATCATGACCTTCAAACTGGCCGTCAAAACCCTGGCCCAGAAAAACGGCCTCCACGCCACCTTCATGCCCAAGCCCATCTTTGGCATCAACGGCTCCGGAATGCACACCAATATGTCCCTGTTCCGGGATGGGAAGAACGTGTTCTTCGATGAGAACGGCGAGAAGGGCCTGTCCAAGGAGGCGTACTCCTTTATTGCTGGCATTCTGGCCCACATGAAAGGCATGGCCGCCGTCACCAACCCCCTGGTGAACTCCTACAAGCGGCTGGTGCCCGGTTACGAGGCCCCCTGCTATCTGGCCTGGTCCGCCTCCAACCGCTCCGCCCTCATCCGCATCCCCGCCGCCCGGGGCCAGGCCACCCGGGTGGAGCTGCGCTGCCCCGATCCGGCCTGCAACCCTTACCTATCCCTGGCAGTCTGTCTGGCCGCCGGTCTGGACGGCATCGAGAAGGGGATGACCCCGCCCGCCGAGATCACGGAGAACATCTTCGCCATGACCCCGGCCATCCGAAAGCGCCACGGCATCGAGGCCCTGCCCGGCTCCTTGGAGGAGGCTCTCGTCGCCATGAAGAAGGACAAGCTGGTGATGGACACCCTGGGTCAGCACGTCTCCAGCCAGTACATCGCGGGCAAGGAAGCTGAGTGGGACGAGTACCGCACCCGCGTTTCCTCCTGGGAACGGGACAAGTACATGATCAACTATTGAGATAAAGCCTGTGCGGAGAGGGGGGAGCGGCCATGCGCCAGGTGATCGTGGCCTTTGAGCGCCAATCCAACTGTGACCGGATCCGGGAGAGCCTGGAGAGTACCGGCGAATTCTCTTGCCTGGTGTGCCGCGGCGCGGACCAGATCAGGCGCACGGTTCGCAAGCTCCGGCTGGATCTGGTGGTGTGCGGCTTCAAGCTGGGGGAGGAGAGCTGCGAGTCGGTATATCACGATCTGCCCCAGCGGTGCGTGATGCTGATGGTGGCCCCCCAGGCCCAGCTGGATCTGTGTGAAGCGGCGGGCATCCTCAAGCTGCCCACGCCCATCCGCCGCGGGTCGCTGCTGGCGTCGGTGCGGCTGCTGGCCCAAGTGGGGCAGGGTCGGGAGCGCGCTTTGGCCCGGCGATCCCCGGAGGAGCGGGAGCTGGTGGAGCAGGCCAAGCGGCTCCTCATTGAGCATGGCGGCATGACCGAGGATCAGGCCCACCGCTTCCTCCAGAAGCGGAGCATGGACAACGGCGCCCGGCTGGCGGACACCGCCCGACAGGTGCTGGAGGGAGTTATCATTGGGCAATGACGCCTGACTTAGAGGGACGGCGGCGCTCCATATGCTGCCGTCCCTTTTTTGAATGGATCCCGAAAAGAGGTTTTGACATGAAGCAAGACGGGAATCAAAAGACCGCCCCACTGTATGACCCCCGCTTTGAGCACGATGCCTGCGGCATCGGCGCGGTGGTGGATATCCAAGGTAGGCAGAGCCACCGGACGGTGGATGACGCGCTGAAAATCGTGGAGAAGCTGGAGCACCGGGCGGGCAAGGACGCCGAGGGCCAGACCGGCGACGGCGTGGGCATCCTGCTGCAAATCTCCCACCGATTCTTCCAAAAGGCCGTGGCCGGCCTGGGCATCGAGCTGGGAGAGGCCCAGGACTACGGCGTGGGGATGTTCTTCTTCCCCCAGGACACCTTGCGCCGCAGCCAGGCCAAGAAGATGTTTGAAATCATCGTGGAGAAGGAGGGCATGAAGCTGCTGGGTTGGCGCGCCGTGCCCGTGGCTCCGGACACCCTGGGCCACAAGGCGCTGGCAAAAATGCCCCACATTGAACAGGGCTTTGTCAAGCGCCCCCCGGACGCCGGGCGGGGGCTGGAGTTCGACCGGCGGCTGTACGTGGCCCGCCGGGTGTTTGAGCAGTCCAGCGGCGACACCTACGTCCCCTCCCTGTCCAGCCGCACTATCGTGTACAAGGGGATGTTCCTGGTGGGGCAGCTGCGGCGGTTCTACCCAGACCTTCAGGATCCGGACTATGAGTCTGCCATCGCCCTGGTACACTCCAGGTTTTCCACCAACACCAACCCCTCCTGGGAGCGGGCCCACCCCAACCGGTTCATCCTCCACAACGGGGAGATCAACACCATCCGGGGCAACGTGGATCGGATGCTGGCCCGGGAGGAGACGATGCACGCCCCGGTGTGGGAGCACGACATGGACAAGGTACTGCCGGTGGTGGACGTGTCCGGGTCGGACTCGGCCATGCTGGACAACACCTTGGAATTCCTGATGATGAGCGGCATAGAGCTGCCCCTGGCTGTGATGATCTGTATCCCGGAGCCCTGGATGAACGACGAAAATCTCTCCCGCGCTCGCCGGGATCTGTACCAGTATTACGCCGCGATGATGGAGCCCTGGGACGGCCCTGCCGCCATCCTGTTCTCCGACGGCGACCAGGTGGGGGCAGTGCTGGATCGCAACGGACTGCGCCCCGCCCGGTACTACCTCACAGACGACGGACGGCTGATTCTGTCCTCCGAGGTGGGGGTACTGGATATTGACCCCGCCCATATCGTGAAGAAGTCCCGGCTGGAGCCGGGGAAGATGCTGCTGGTGGACACCGTTCAAGGCCGGGTCATTGATGACGGCGAGATCAAGGAGCGCTACGCCGCGCGCAACCCTTACGGTGAGTGGCTGGATCGGAACCTGGTTAAGCTCCGCGATCTGCCCATACCCAACCGCCGGGTGGAGAAGTACACCCCCGAGCGCCGCACCCGGGTGCAGAAGGCTTTCGGCTACACCTACGAGGATTTGAAGGACGTCATCCTGCCCATGGCCCGCACCGGGGCGGAGGCCACCGCCGCCATGGGCGTCGACATTCCCCTGGCGGTGCTGTCCGACCATGACCAGCCACTGTTCAACTATTTTAAGCAGCTCTTTGCCCAGGTGACCAACCCGCCCATCGACGCCATCCGGGAGGAAGTAGTCACTGACACCACCGTCTACATCGGCGACGACGGCAACCTGCTGGAGGAGACCGCCGACAACTGCCGGGTGTTGCAGATCCACAACCCCATCCTGACCTGCGTGGATCTGATGAAAATCAAAGCCATGGACAAGCCTGGGTTTCAGGTGGAGACGGTGTCTCTGCTCTACTTTAAAAATATGCCGCTGAAGCGGGCGCTGGATCAGATGAAAATCGCCGCAGACCGGGCCTATCGTAATGGGGCCAACATCCTTATCCTGTCCGACCGGGGGGTGGACGAGAACCATGTGGCCATCCCGTCCCTGCTGGCGGTATCGGCGCTGGAGCAGCATCTGGTGCGCACCCGCAAGCGCACGGCGGTGTCCGTCATTCTGGAGTCCGCCGAGCCCAGGGACGTCCACCACTTCGCCGCTCTGCTGGGCTACGGCGCCCGGGCCATCAACCCCTATCTGGCCCAAGAGACCATCGGTCAGCTTATCGACGAGGGACTTCTGGACAAGGATTTCGGCGCGGCGGTGGACGACTATAACAGGGCGATTCTGCACGGCATTGTGAAGATCGCCTCCAAGATGGGCATATCCACCATCCAGTCCTACCAATCCGCCCAGATTTTCGAGGCTGTGGGCATCTCCAGGGAGGTGGTGGACGAGTACTTCACCAATACCGTCTCCCGGGTGGGGGGCATCGGGCTCAGAGAGATCGAGCAGATGGTGGATCGGAATCACTCCAGGGCCTTCGACCCACTGGGGCTGACGGTGGATCTCACCCTGGACTCGGTGGGAACCCACAAGGCCCGAGCCGGCCAGGAGGATCATCTGTACAACCCCCAAACCATCCACCTGCTCCAGGAGTCCACCCGCCGGGGGGATTACGGACTGTTCAAGCAGTATACCGCCCTGGTGGACGATGAGACCCGCCCACACACACTCCGGGGCCTGATGGAGATGCGTTATCTGGACGAGCCCATCCCCCTGGACGAGGTGGAGAGTGTGGACTCCATCGTGCGCCGCTTCAAGACTGGGGCCATGAGCTACGGCTCCATCTCCCAGGAGGCCCACGAATGCCTGGCCCAGGCCATGAACCTGCTGGGGGGCAAGTCCAACTCTGGCGAGGGGGGCGAGCGGCCCGAGCGGCTACACTCTGACCGCTGCTCCGCCATCAAACAGGTGGCGTCGGGGCGGTTTGGGGTCACCAGCGAATACCTGGTGAGCGCCAAGGAGATTCAAATTAAAATGGCCCAGGGGGCCAAGCCCGGAGAGGGCGGACACCTGCCGGGGAAAAAGGTATATCCCTGGATCGCCAAGACCCGGTACTCCACCCCTGGGGTGGCCCTCATCTCGCCGCCGCCCCACCACGACATCTACTCCATTGAGGATCTGGCCCAGTTGATTTTTGACCTGAAAAACGCCAATCGGGAGGCCCGGATCTCCGTCAAGCTGGTGAGTGAGGCGGGGGTGGGCACCGTGGCGGCGGGGGTGGCCAAGGCGGGCGCTCAGGTGGTGCTCATCTCCGGGTATGACGGCGGCACTGGGGCGGCCCCCCGCACCTCCATCCACCACGCGGGCCTGCCCTGGGAGCTGGGGCTGGCGGAGACCCACCAGACCCTGATCCAGAACGATCTGCGCTCCCGGGTGGTGGTGGAGACCGACGGAAAGCTGATGAGCGGCCGGGACGTGGCCATCGCCTGTATGCTGGGGGCGGAGGAGTTCGGCTTTGCCACCGCGCCGCTGGTGACCATGGGCTGCGTGATGATGCGGGTATGCAACCTGGATACCTGCCCTGTGGGGGTGGCCACTCAGAACCCGGAGCTGAGGAAACGCTTTCGGGGGAAGCCGGAATACGTGATGAACTTTATGCGTTTCATCGCCCAGGAGCTGCGGGAGCACATGGCTAAGCTGGGCGTGCGCACGGTAGACGAGCTGGTGGGCCGCACCGACCTGCTGAAAAAACGGGACAAGGCGGTGAATGACCGGGCCGCCACGGTGGATCTGTCTGCCATTCTGGACAATCCCTACGTGGGCCAGGGCTTTAAGACCCACTTTGACCCCGCCGACGTATATGACTTCGCGCTGGAAAAGACAGTAGATCAGTCCGTCCTGCTGGCAAAGATGGGCTCCGCCCTGAAAAAGGGCCAGAAAAAGCGGATTACTCTGGATGTGACCTCCACCGACCGGGCGGTGGGCACCATGTTCGGCTCCGACATCACCCGCCTCCACGGGGAAGGGCTGGAGGAGGACGCCTATACCGTCCGCTGTACCGGGGGCGGGGGCCAGTCCTTCGGAGCTTTCCTCCCCAAGGGGCTCACCCTGGAGCTGGAGGGGGACGCCAACGACTACTTCGGCAAGGGCTTGTCCGGGGGAAATTTGGTGGTTTACCCGCCCAAAACCGCCGGCTACCGGGCGGAGGACAACATCATTGTCGGCAACGTGGCCCTGTACGGGGCCACCTCCGGCAAGGCGTTCATCAACGGTATGGCGGGTGAGCGGTTCTGTGTGCGCAACTCCGGGGCCTGTGTCGTCGTGGAGGGCGTGGGTGACCACGGCTGTGAATACATGACCGGGGGTCGGGTGGTGGTTCTGGGCGAGACGGGCAAAAACTTCGCTGCGGGCATGAGCGGCGGCATCGCCTACGTGTGGGATCCCCACCGGGATTTGTACCTGCGGGTCAACAAGGAGCTGGTTTCCATCAAGCCGATGACAGAAAAGCACGACCTGAAAGAACTGCGCGCCCTCATCACCCAGCATGTAGAGGCTACGGGTTCTGAGAAAGGTAAGGCTATTCTGGCGGACTTCGAGCACAGTGCCGCCAGCTTCAAGAAAATTCTGCCACGGGACTACGATCACATTTTACGGGCTATTGCCCAGTTCGAGGAGCGGGGCCTGGGCCGTGACGAGGCGGAGATCGAGGCGTTTTACGCCGTGACGAGAGGAGGGGAGCGGTGATGGGCAAGCCCACCGGATTTTTGGAGTACCCCCGCCAGGGCTGCCCCGCCCAGCCCCCGGAGGAGCGGGTAAAGCACTGGAACGAGTTCCACCCGGCCCTCTCCGAAGGGGAGCGGCGGACGCAGGGCGCTCGGTGCATGGAGTGCGGTGTGCCCTTCTGCCAGTCCGGGGTTCAGCTGGCGGGGATGTTCACCGGCTGCCCCCTCCACAGCCTGGTGCCGGAATGGAATGACCTGATGTATACCGGTAACCTGGATCACGCCCTGAGCCGCTTAACCAAGACCAACAGCTTTCCGGAGTTCACGGGCCGGGTGTGCCCGGCTTTGTGCGAGGCGGCGTGTACCTGCGGCCTCAATGGCGACCCGGTGACGGTGAAAGAAAATGAGCTTGCCATTATTGAGGCGGGCTTTGCCTCAGGAGCCATAGAGCCCCAGCCCCCCAAGGTGCATACCGGAAAACGGGTGGCGGTGGTGGGATCCGGCCCCGCCGGGCTGGCCGCCGCCCAGCAGCTCAACCGCCGAGGCCACACCGTCACTGTGTTTGAGCGGGAGGATCGGGTGGGGGGCTTACTGATGTATGGCATTCCCAATATGAAGCTGGAAAAGCGTTTTGTCCAGCGCCGGGTGGATCTGATGGCGGCGGAGGGCGTGGAGTTCCGTGTCTCCTGTGACGTGGGTAGGGACGTGCCCGCCCAGGCACTTTTGGACGAATTCGACGCGGTTATCCTGTGCTGCGGCGCGAAAAAACCCCGGGATCTGCCCGTGGCGGAGGGGGTAGACGGCGTGCATTTTGCTGTGGATTTCCTCGCCTCCACTACCCGCGCGCTGCTGGACGGCGGCCTTGCCAAGGGAAGCTATATCGACGCGGCGGGCAAAGACGTAGTCATCGTGGGCGGCGGTGACACCGGAAATGACTGCGTGGGTACCGCCATCCGCCATGGGTGCCGCTCCGTGGTTCAGCTGGAGATGCTGCCCAAGCCCCCGGATGTTCGGGGGGAGGACAACCCCTGGCCCCAGTGGCCCCGGGTGTGCAAGACCGATTACGGACAGGAGGAGGCCGCCGCCCTGTTTGGGGCTGACCCCCGGCGGTATCAGACCACAGTGAAAGAGTGCCGCGTTGACGAATCCGGGGCACTGTGTTCCATTGTTACCGTCCGGCTGGAGCCGAAAGAGCAGGACGGACGCCGGATCCTGACGGAGGTTTCCGGAAGCGAGCAGGAGCTGCCCTGCCAGCTGCTGCTCATCGCGGCGGGGTTCCTGGGGCCGGAGGACTATGCGGCCGACGCCTTTGGGGTGGATCGGGACAGCCGTTCCAACGTGGCCACCGCCGTCGGCCGATATTCCACGGCCGTGGACAAGGTGTTTGCCGCGGGGGATATGCGCAGGGGCCAGTCCCTGGTGGTGTGGGGCATTTCCGAGGGCCGCGCCGCCGCCCGGGAGGTGGACGAATACCTTATGGGATATTCATAATGTGATCCTGTACCATTCATTTCTACCTATCCTGTATCAGACAGTTCAATTGGTGTTTTTTCTCCAATTAGCAGGAGAGCCGCTTTTCGACAGGTCTAAATCGAAGCCCCCTCCCACTCTGGGAAGGGGCTTCGATTTAGGCTTGCTTTTACTGTCATGACAGCTTATAATAGGGGGCACAAAACAACAGGAGGGATTCTCCGCCATGAAACACGACGTCAACTACACCATGCTGACCGACTTCTATGAGCTGACCATGGGCAACGGCTACTTCCAGACCGGCCTGAAGGATCGTATCTGCTACTTTGACGTGTTCTTCCGCAGCGTCCCCGATGGGGGCGGCTTCGCCATCGCGGCGGGGCTGGAGCAGGTCATCCGCTATATCCAGGACCTGCATTTTGACGAGGAGGACATCGAATACCTCCGGGGCAAGGGCTGCTTTTCCCCGGAGTTTCTGGAGTATCTGAAGGATTTTCACTTCACCGGCGACATCTGGGCCGTCCCCGAGGGCACCCCCATCTTCCCCCGGGAGCCCATCCTCACCGTCCGGGCCCCGGCCATCGAGGCCCAGTTTGTGGAGACCTACCTGCTGCTCACTCTCAACCACCAGTCCCTCATCGCCACCAAGTCCAACCGCATCGTCCGGGCGGCGGAGGGTCGCCCCGTGTCCGAGTTCGGCTCCCGCCGGGCCCAGGGCTCCGACGGCGCGATTTTGGGGGCCCGCTCCAGCTACATCGCCGGGGCCGGGGGCACCGCCTGCGCCATGGCCGACGAGATGTTCGGCACCCCCGCCACCGGCACCATGGCCCACTCCTGGGTGCAGATGTTCCCCGACGAGTACACCGCCTTCAAGACCTACTGCGAGGTCTACCCCCAGGCGGCCACCCTGCTGGTGGACACCTACAGCGTCCTCCACTCCGGCGTGCCCAATGCCATCAAGGTGTTCCACGAGCTGGGCATCACCAGCGGAGGCATCCGCATCGACTCCGGCGACCTGACCTACCTGTCCAAGAGGGCCCGGGCCATGCTGGACGAGGCGGATCTGCCCGGCATCAAGATTGTGGCCTCCAACTCGCTGGACGAGTACATCATCCGGGATCTGATCACCCAAGGGGCCCGCATCGACGCCTTCGGCGTGGGCGAGCGGCTCATCACGTCAAAAAGCGAGCCAGTGTTTGGCGGTGTGTACAAGCTGGCCGCCATCGAGGAGGCGGACGGCTCCATCACCCCCAAGATCAAGATCAGCGAGAACGCCGCCAAGGTAACCCTGCCCCACTTCAAGAAGGTGTACCGCCTGTTTGAGAACGCCACCGGCAAGGCCATGGCGGACTATATCTGCGTCCACGACGAGCAACCCGACTTCACCCAGCCCCTGGAGCTGTTCGACCCGGAGGCCACCTGGAAGCGGAAGACGGTGACCGACTTCACCGTGCGGCCCCTGCTGGTGCCCATCTTCCAGGGGGGCAAGCTGGTGTACCAGACCCCCACCATCCAGCAGTCCCGGGCCCACTGCCTGCGGGAGGTGGACAGCCTGTGGGACGAGGTGAAGCGGTTCGAGTACCCCCACAACTACTACGTGGATCTGTCCCAGAAGCTGTGGGACGTGCGGGCCAAGCTGCTGGCGGAGAAGCACTGAGCCGCACACAGCCCTACTTCTGCCCTTCTCGGATCAAACGGAGAAAAAGGATGGGTGCGTCATGAGCGATGTACTGAAATTTGCGAACCAGGAAGAATTTAGACGCTGGCTCTCCGAGCATTGTCTGTCCAGTGCCGGTGTCTGGCTTCTATTCGGCAAAGCTGGCGGCCCGAAAACCATCAAGGCGGGAGAGGCTCTGGAAGAAGCTCTCTGCTTTGGCTGGATCGATGGACAGATGCAGCGCATAGACGAGAACACGTATCAAAAATATTTTTCCCCGCGCAGAGCAAAGAGCAAATGGTCGGACAAAAACCAGGCGCTGGTCAAGCTCCTGGAGGAACAGGGGCGCATGACCGAATTTGGCCGAAAGAAAATCGAGGAAGCCAAACAGAACGGCCAATGGGACGCCCCGAAGCCTACGGCGATCACAGAGGAGCAGATTGCTTGCGTGCTTACGTTGCTGGAGGGATATGAGCCTGCCTTCACCAATTTTCAGTCCATGCCCATGTCCGTAAAGAAAACCTATACACGGGCCTATTTCGATGCAAAGACCGATGCCGGAAGGAAAAAGCGGATCGCCTGGATGGTAGATCGGCTTAATCGAAATCTAAAACCCATGTAGCTGTTTTGTGCAGCATATGCCCGCTTGCAAACACCCCCGCCCTGTGCTATACTGAACTCACCAAAATTACGCCGAAAGGGAGTATTACTTATGAGCATCATCCGCGACCCCGCCCTGGCCCCCTCCGGCCACCGGAAAATCGACTGGGTACGCAGCCATATGCCCGCCCTGTCCCAGATCGAGGCCCGCTTCGTGAAGGAGCAGCCCTTCCAGGGGATGCGCGTCGCCGTCTCCGTCCACCTTGAGGCCAAAACCGCCAACCTGGCCCTGGTGATGAAGGCGGGCGGAGCCGACGTCTACCTCACCGGCTCCAACCCCCTGTCCACCCAGGACGACGTGGCCGCCGGCGTGGCCGACCGGGGCGTCAACGTGTACGCCTGGCACGGCTCCACCCCGGAGGAGTACGAGGCCCATCTCATCGAGACCCTGAAGTGCCACCCCCACATCGTCATCGACGACGGCGGCGATCTCATCAACCTGCTGGCGGGCAAGTGCGCCGAGTACGCCGACTGCCTGCTGGGCGGCTGTGAGGAGACCACCACCGGCATCCTGCGCCTCAAGGCCCGGGAGCGGGAGGGCACCCTGCCCTGCCCCATGATGGCGGTGAACGACGCCAAGGCCAAGCACTACTACGACAACAAGTACGGCACCGGCCAGTCCGTGTGGGACGCCATCATGCACATGACCAATCTGGTGGTGGCGGGCAAGACGGTGGTGGTGGCCGGCTACGGCTGGTGCGGCTCCGGCGTGGCCCTGCGGGCCGCCGGCATGGGAGCCAACGTCATCGTCACCGAGATCGACCCCTTCAAGGCCTTGGACGCCACCATGAATGGCTTCCGGGTGATGACCATGGCGGACGCCGCCCCCCTGGGCGACGTGTTCGTCAGCGTCACCGGCTGCAAAGACGTGATCACCTCTGCCCACTACGCCGTGATGAAGGAGGGCGCCCTGCTGTCCAATGCGGGCCACTTTGACTGCGAGGTGGACGTGAAGTGGCTCAATGAGCACGCCGTGGACAAGTGGGAGCAGCGGGAGGGCATCACCGGCTACAAGCTGCCCGACGGCAAGGTGCTCAACGTGCTGGCGGAGGGCCGGCTGGTGAACCTGGCCGGCGGCAACGGCCACCCCGCCGAGATCATGGATATGTCTTTCTCCGTCCAGGCCCTGGCTGCCGAGTGGGTGGCCAAGCACAAGGACGAGCTGGAAAAGAAGCTCTACGACATCCCCGCCGAGATCGACGATCAGATCGCCTGGGCCAAGCTGGCCGCGCTGGGCCTCACCATCGACAAGCTCACCCCCGAGCAGGAGGC
The DNA here is from genome assembly GCA_910584285.1 of uncultured Oscillospiraceae bacterium. Classification (GTDB taxonomy): domain Bacteria; phylum Bacillota; class Clostridia; order Oscillospirales; family Oscillospiraceae; genus Enterenecus. The sequence continues at coordinate 43,945 of CAJTYK010000006.1, read as the reverse complement.
GTACATCAACAGCTCCAACGCATAACAACACACGAAAAAGCGGGCGCTGTGTATGGCACAGCGCCCGCTTTTTATGTCCGTGTTTAGCTGATGCGCCGGTCGTCGTCCAGGGAGATCCGGTCGGCGATCATGGCAATGAACTCGCTGTTGGTGGGCTTGCCTTTGGCGTTGGATACGGTGTAGCCGAAATACTTTTGCAGCGTCTCTAAATCGCCCCGATCCCAGGCCACCTCGATGGCGTGGCGGATGGCCCGCTCCACCCGGCTGGCGGTGGTGCCGAACTTCTTGGCCACCGCGGGATAGAGCACCTTTGTCACCGCGTTGATCACCTCCATGTCCCCTACCGCCAGGATGATGGCCTCCCGGAGGTACTGGTAGCCCTTGATGTGGGCGGGCACGCCGATCTCATGGATGATGGAGGTGACCTGCCGCTCCAGATCCCGGGCCTTGGCCTCCTCCCGCACATCCTCCAGGCTGGGGGCGGAGGTGAGCCGCCGGGTGTGCTCGATCACCGTCTGGGCCCGGCAGGGCTTGAGAATGCAGTAGTCCCCGCCGCTCTGGACGATCTGCTCCGCCAGGTTGGAGCCGCTGAAGGCGGACAGCACCAGCATCCGCGGGCGGTTGGGCCCCAGCTTCTCCAGTACCTCCATCCCGTCCAGCTCCGTCAGCAGCAGATCCATTACCACCACGTCGGGCCGCTGGGCGGAGATCAGCTCCAGCAGCTCCTCACCGCTGCCCGTCTCCCCCACGACGGTCAGATCTGGCTCCTCCTCCATCAGCTCCGCCAGCATCCGGCGGAATTCCTCGGAGGCGTCTGCCAATACAATCCGTTTCATCTCACTCATGTCATGTTCCTTTCCGGTCATCGACCTTGGGATTAATTTCCAGTATTTCCCTAATCACTAAAATACCACAGTTTCCTCCATATGGCAAGAAAGATTTCCAATATTTTCAATTTTTTCTTCGACAGAATTTACCAATGATTTCCTTTTCTTCCTGGATAGTCCTTTTTAACAGGGCTTTCACGGCTTCTTCCGGCCCTTTCACGGAAACTGTTTGCGTTTATGCCGCTTTTGTGGTACTATGGAATCTCACTGGAACCGTGTGAGGTTTCTCCCTTTCCTCGTTTCCAGATCCTCAAAACAAGGGTGACGCCTTTTGGATACGACCACAAGAATACGCTACGGCAAACGGTTTGACGGTAAATTCTGCTACAACGGCAACGACCTGGGCGCGGTGTGCTCCCGAGCTCGCACCGTATTCCGCCTGTGGAGCCCGGACGCGGAGCAGGTGGAGCTCTCCCTCTACCGGGACGATACCTCTCCCGCCTTCCGCACCCTCCCCCTGAAGCGGGGAGATCGGGGCGTGTGGTGGGCAGCGGTGGAGGGCGACCTCCACGGCATCTGCTACGACTACGAGGTGGAGACCGCGGGCCAGGCTGTCCGCACCGCCGACCCCTACGCCCTGGCCTGCGGCCGCAACGGTGCGCGGAGCATGGCGGTGGAGCTGACCCGCACCAACCCGGCAGGCTGGGCCCAGGACGCGCCCCCGCCCCTTCCCCCGGAGCCCGTCCTCTACGAGCTCCACGTGAAGGACTTCTCCCACCACCCGGACAGCGGCGTGCCCCCGGAGTACCGGGGCAAATTCAAGGCCTTCTCCTGGCGGGATCGGGAGGGCCGCCTTCCCCTGTGCATGGCCCACCTGAAGGGACTGGGGGTCACCCACGTCCAGCTCCTACCCATCTTCGACTTCGCCACCGTGGACGAGGGCGGGGACGACAGCCAGTACAACTGGGGCTACGATCCCCTGAACTTCAATGTCCCCGAGGGGAGCTACGCCCTCAACCCCTCCGACGGCGCCGCCCGGATCCGGGAGTGCAAGGAGATGATCCAGGCCCTCCACCAAAATGGCCTGCGGGTGGTGATGGATGTGGTGTATAACCACACCTATTTCTCCGACTCCTGGCTGGAGCGCAGCGCCCCGGGCTGCTACTACCGGAAGCGCTCCAATGGGGCGCTGTCCAACGGCTCGGGCTGTGGCAACGACATCGCAGCGGGCCGGGCCATGGTGGACAACTATATTGCCAACTCCGTGCTGTACTGGGCCAAGGAGTACCACATCGACGGCTTCCGCTTCGACCTGATGGGTCTGATGACGGTGGAGCTGATGAACCGCATCCGCCGGGAGCTGGATCTGGTATTCGGCCCCGGGGAAAAGCTGCTGTACGGCGAGCCTTGGCGGGCGGGGGACTCCCCCATGGAGCCGGACACCCGCCCCGCCCTGATGGCCAACCTGCCCCTGCTCAATCCCGGCATCGCCGTATTCTGTGACAAGATCCGGGACGCCGTCAAGGGCAGCTGCTTTGACGCCCGCAGCCCTGGCTTCGTCACCGGAGCCCCGGATCAGGAGAACGCCATTCTCAGCTCCGCCGCCGGTTGGCCGGAGGGAGCCTGGGAGTTCAACCCCCGGGATCCCTCCCAGCTCATCAACTACGTGTCCTGTCACGACAACTATACCCTGTGGGATAAGCTGGCCTTGACCATCACGCCGGGGGACGTATGGCCGGAGGGCTACCTCCACCCCCGGGAGGAGCTGCTGGCCCGGAATCGACTGGCAGCCTTCATCTGCTTCACCAGCCTGGGCATCCCCTTCCTTCAGGCGGGGGAGGAGTTCGCCCGCACCAAGCTGGGGGACGGCAACAGCTACAAGTCCCCTCCCGAGGTGAACCGGTTGGACTGGGATCGGGCGTGGCGGTTTGGGGCGCTGACGGACTACTACCGAGGCCTGATCCGGCTGCGCCGGGCTCTGCCGGGGCTGCTGGACAAGTCGGCCCAGGCCCCTGCCCGGGTGACCAACCAGACCGTCCACCGCCCGGGCACCGTGTCCTTCCAGCTGGATCGGGGCGGACCGGAGGGAGAGCGCCTGCTCATCGTCTACAACGCCTGCTGGGAGGAGTTCCGCCTGGAGCTGCCCGCGGGCCGGTGGATCGTCCGGGCGGACGGCCAGTGGGCGGATCAGCACCGCCCCGCCGGCACAGAGGGCAGCTGGGTCACCGTCCCCAAGTGCAGCGGAATGCTGCTGCTACGCCGCCGGGACGAGCCGCCGGAGTTGGACAGCCAGGAGCCAGAGGAGCAGGAGCTGGAGGCTCCCGTCCCCGAGGACGCGCCGGGGGAGGTTCCCCGCCCCGAGCCCTCCGACCCAGAGGATCCGCAGCCGGAGGCCTCCCCATCGGAGAAAGCCCCGCCGGAGGCTCCCAACCTGGCGGAAGCTCCGCCCCCGGAGCCACCGGAAGTCCAATCCTAAAGCAAAGGAGCGCCGCGTCCGCGGCGCTCCTTTCGCGTTTTCTCAGCGCCCCCGCCGCGCATCGTATTCCTGGAGAAAGGCCCGGACATAGTCCACGTCCGAGGGGGTGTCCACATACTCCATCCCCCGCTTCTGCCGGGTCTCCGCCCCCTTGCCGGTGATGAGCAGCACCGACGGCCTGTCACAGGACAGCACCGCCTGCCGGATGGCCTCCCCCCGGTTGAGTTCCACGCGGTGCTCGCAGGCCACGTGCTCCGCGATCTCCTTACAGATGGACAGGGTGTCCTCCTCCCCGGAGTCCTCCTCGGTGAGCACCACCAGATCGGAGTATTCCCCCGCCACCTCGCCCAGATCCCGGCGGCGGTCGAAGGCCTTTTTCCCAGGGCAGCCGAACACCGCCACGATCCGCCGCCCCGGGTACTCCTCCCGGGCGGAGCGGAACAGGGCCTCAAAGCTCATGCGGTTGTGGGCGTAGTCCACAATGGCCACAACCTCCCCGTTTTCGCTGGAGTAGACCTCCATCCGGCCGGGGGCCCTGGCCCCGGCCAGCCCCTCCCGCACCGGCTCCGGCGGCAGGCCCAGTCCCTGGCACAGGGCAATGGCCGCCAGGGCGTTGTCCACATTGAACAGCCCCGGCATGGTCAGCCGGTAGCTCCCGGCCAGCCGGGCCGCCTCTACCTGGAACAGGAGGTCGTCCCCAGTCCTGCCCACGTCACAGGCATACACCGACGCGGCGGGATCCCGCCGGGAGAAGGTGAACACCGTGGGGCAGGCGGCCCGGGCCGCCTCCAGAATCTCCCCGGCGTGATCGCAGTCCAGGTTCACGCAGCACTGATCCGCCTGGGCGAACAGCTTCAGCTTGGAGTGGAAGTAGTCGTCAAAGTCCGGGTGCTCGATGGGGGAGATGTGATCCGTGCCGATGTTCAGAAAGGCGGCGGCGGCAAATTTTGTTCCCAGGGTGCGGTGGTACTTCAGCGCCTGGCTGGACACCTCCATCACCACGTACTCCAGCCCCGCCTCCATGGCATGGGCAAAGTGCCGCTGCAAGTCCAGCGGCTCCGGGGTGCTGAGGTGGGACTCGAACTCCTCCACCCCGTCGTAGGTGCCGATGGACGAGATCACCCCGCACCGCTTAGGGGCCAGATACCCGTCCAGGATAGCCTTCAGGTAGTAAGCGGTGGTGGACTTGCCCTTGGTGCCGGTGATGCCGATGACTTTCAGCCGCCGGGAGGGGTCGTTGTAATACTTCACCGCCAGATGGGCCATGGCCTGCCGCATATCCCGCACCAAAACGCAGGGCAGCCCCACCTGGGGATAGGGCGTCTCGCTGACGTAGGCAAAGGCCCCCGACCGGGCGGCGTCCGCCAAAAATTCAGGCTTGAAGTGGGTGCCCTTGCAGATAAACAGGGTGCCGGGGATCACCTCCCGGGAGTCGCAGGACACCAGCTCCACCGTCCGCCCCAGATCCAGCCCGGCGGGGAGAGGGCCGGCCAGCAGGCCCAGCTTGTCCAACAAATCGCAGTAGTCCCCCAGGTGATATAGCGTCAATTCCATAGTTGACCGCCTCCTAAATTGTCCGCAGGGGATAGCCGCACCGCTCCACCGCCCGCTCCGCCAGCACCATCATGGCATCCACATAGAAGGGGGGCAGGGGATGGTAGGTGGAGAACACGGACAGCTCGGTACAGGCCAGGATGGCGCAGTCGCACCCCATCCCCCGGATGGCCCGGTCGATGTGGGCGAACTTGTCCCGGCTGCCTTTCTCCCCCTGCTTGATCTCGTCGTAGATGATGGACATCACCAGCGTCTGGGTCTCCCGATCCGGCGCTACCGCCTCCATGCCCACGCCGGCGCACTCCTTCTGGTACAGCCCCGTCTGAATGGTGCCGTCGGTGGCTAGGATGCCGGGGCGTTTTTTCCCCTGGGCGGCCAGCAGCTTGGCCGTCTCCCGCAGCATATGGATGATGGGTACGCCGATCTCACGTTGAAGCCGGTCGGCGAAGTAGTGGGAGGTGTTGCAGGGGATGGCCAGCGCCGTGCAGCCGCAGCCCTCCAGCAGCTTCGCGTCCCCCAGCAGCCGCCGGTATAGCCCCTCGGTGTCTCCGGAGAGGATGGCGGCGGTGCGGTCGGGGATGCCGGTATCCGACAGGATCACCGCGGGCAGGTGATCCTGATCCCGGAGGGCGTCGGTGCGATCCAGCACAAACTGGTAAAACACCTGGGTGGCCTGGGGGCCCATGCCGCCCAGCACCCCCAATTTCGCTTCTTTTTCCATATGTGTATTCCTATTCTTTCCAATCATGAGGCCGTTTTCGCCGCCGTCGGAACCGGCTGGTTTCCCCCAAGCGGCGGAAGCGGCTTAAAGTTCTTTTTGGTTACTTTTTCTTTCAAGAAAAAGTAACCGGTTTCTTGCAGTATTTGTTGAACCGCACATAGCAGCCGATGTGGTTTTTCCAGATCCGCCAGATCCGCTTGGCGGTGTAGTCGGGCCGGTACTCCATGGAGTGGCGGTCGGCCCCCGCTCGGATCAGGGCCCGCATCTCCTGGTGATACCGCTTGGGGATGAACTTGTACGCCAGCCGCCGGGGCAGCATCCGCCACAGGGAGCGGTTTTTCACCACCGTCAGGGGCAGTTCCCTCCCCTCAATGAGGTCGCCCACCAGATACGCGGCGATGTTGTGGCCTGAACCGGTGACGTAATAATTGCTGCGGCCCTGCCGCGTGTTGATCTCGAAGGCCTTGTACTTCCCGTCCCGGCTATCGTACTTGATGTCGAAGTTGGAGAAGCCCACGTAGCCGATGTCCTCCAGCATCCCCCGGATCCGGTCGCACAGCCCCTCGTCGTGCTCGGTGATGATGACGGCGTGGTTGCCGATGCCGTGGGGGGAGTGCTCCTCCAGCAGCACGTGGCCCAGGCACATCAGCTTCACCTTTCCGTGGGTGTCCGAGTAGTTGGTGAGCACCCGCATATAGGTGTCGTCCCCGGGGACGAACTCCTGCAAAATCATCTTGCCCGGATAGCCCGCGGCGTACACCTCGTCCAGCGCCGAAAGCAGCTCCTCCCAGCTTTGGCAGATATACACCTTTTTCAGCTCGTTGTGCCCCGTGGCCCAGTAGGCCACCCCGTCGGCGGGCTTGGCCACGTAGGGCGCCCCCCAGGGCAGGGTGAAGTCGTGGCCCATGGAGCCGTCGTACACGAAGGTGGCCGGGTGATCGATGCCGTACTTGTCACACAGGGCGTAGAACTGCTCCTTATCGGTGAGCCTGTCCAGCAGCTCTCCGCTGATATAGTTGCATTTCACGTTGGGGGGAAACTGCCCCTTCAAATGGGCGGCCAGCTTCACATAGCTGTCCCCGCAGCCGATCACCAACACGGTCTTGTCCGCACATTCCGCCGCCACGTTCTTCACGTTTTGCAGGAACACGGCCTCGTCCTCGTTCTCCACACAGGGCCGGTAGTCGATGATGGAGCTGTAAGCGCAGGGGAAGGAGATGAACTTGCCGAAGGCGATGCTCCTGACCCCATAGGCCTCATGGAAGGCCCGGGCCACGCTGTACACATTGATATCGCCGCCGAACAGAAGCGGCTGGAACCCACAGTCAGCCATTGTAAAACCAACTCCTAACACACAGGTATTTCAAGGGGGGCGGAGCTCAGCCTCCCGCGCGGCGAACCAGGAACACCCCCGGCACCGCCGACAGCTTGTTGATGACAGCGGACAGCTCCGCCTTGTCCTTGACGGCCAGCTCCAGGTTCACCATGGCGTAGCCGTCCGGCTGGCTCCGGGCGGAGATGTTGTTCAGCCGCACCTTCTGGGCGGACAGCGCCATGGCCACGTCCAGGGTCAGCCCGTCCCGATCCTTGGCGGAGATCTCCAGGGACGTGCGGAAGTGGGCGTCCTCTCCGGCCTCCGCCCAGGACACCTTCACCCAGCGGCCCTCCTCCTCCGGCTTGCGGCGGGCGGGGTCGGCGTTGGGGCAGTCCTGCCGGTGGATGGACACGCCGTAGCCCTTGGTGATGAAGCCCACCACCGGATCCCCGGGCACCGGCGTGCAGCACTTGGAGAATTTCACCATGCAGTTGTCCAGCCCCTCCACGATGATGCCGTTGTCCGAGTGGCGGGGCTTGGGGACGGCCCCCGCTTTGCCCGCGGGGAAGATGGCCTCCCCGGTGGCGGCGGTGCGCAGGGCCTCCTGCTCCGCCCGCTGGCGCTCCAGCCGGCCCAGCCGGGTGAGCTCCTCCTTCATCCGGCCCACCGCCTTCTGGGCGGACATACCGCCGTAGCCGATGGCGGCGTACAGCTCATCCAGCGCCCCGAAGCGCACCCGCCGCAGCAGGGTTTCGGTGAGCTCGGCGGTGGCGGTGATGGCGGCGATGGACAGCCCCGCGTGCTTCAGCTCCGTCTCGAACATGGCCCGGCCGGTGGCGATGTTCTCCTCCCGGCGCTCCTTTTTGAACCACTGGCGGATCTTGTTCCGGGCCTCGTTGGACTTGCAGATCTTCATCCAGTCCCGGCTGGGGCCGTGGGCGTTTTTAGAGGTGATGATCTCCACGATGTCGCCGTTTTTCAGCGGCGTCTCAAAGGTGACGATCCGCCCGTTCACCCGGGCCCCGGTCATGGAGTTGCCCACGGCGGAGTGGATGGAATAGGCAAAGTCGATGGGGGTGGCCCCAGCGGGCAGGCTTTTCACATCCCCGTTGGGGGTGAACACAAACACCTCGTCGGAGAACATATCCACCCGCAGCGTGCGCACAAATTCGTCCGGGTCGGCGTCCTGCTGGCTCTCCAGCAGCTTGCGCACCCACTCGAACTCCCGCTCGGTGCCCAGCTTCTCGTTGGCCATGCCCTGCTTGTACTTCCAGTGGGCGGCCACGCCGTACTCCGCTGTCTGATGCATCTGCCAGGTGCGGATCTGCACCTCAAAGGGGATGGCCTCCCGGCCGATGACCGTGGTGTGGAGGGACTGGTAGCCGTTGGGCTTGGGTGTGCCGATATAGTCCTTGAACCGGCCCAGCACCGGCTTGAACATATCGTGGATGCAGCCCAGCACATTGTAGCAGGAGGGGATGTCGTCCACCATGACCCGGAAGGCATAGATGTCGAAGATCTCCTTGATGGTCTTGTTCTGGGCGTACATCTTCCGGTAGATGGAGTACAGGTGCTTGAGCCGCCCGTACACTGTGCAGTGCAGGCCGTCCGCCCGGAGGCGCTCCTCGATCTGCTTCTGCATCCGTTCCAGGAACTCGGAGTTCTCCGTGGTCAGATCCCGGAGGGCCTGCTCCACATCGTGGTAGCCCACCGGATCCAGGTACTTCAGGGCCAGATCCTCCAGCTCCCATTTCAGCTTCTGCATTCCCAGCCGGTGGGCGATGGGGGCGTACACCTCCATGGTTTCCAGGGACTTCTCCTTCTGCTTAGCGTCGGACTGGTATTGGAGTGTACGCATGTTGTGGAGCCGGTCGCACAGCTTGATGAGGATCACCCGCACGTCCTTGGCCATGGCCATGAACATCTTGCGCAGGTTCTCCATCTGCTCGTCCTCCCGGGAGGTGTACTGCATCCGGGTGAGCTTGGTAACCCCCTCCACCAGATCCGCCACCTGGGCGCCGAACAGCCGGGCGATCTCGTCGTGGGTGGAGTCCGTGTCCTCAATGCAGTCGTGGAGCAGGGCGGCCACAATGGAGTCCTGATCCAGCTCCAGCTCATTGATGATCTCGGCCACGGCGATGGGGTGGATGATATAGGGCTCCCCGCTCTTGCGCAGCTGGGGCCCGTGGTGGTTGTTGGCATACTCAAAGGCCGCCCGAATCCGCGCCACATCAGCGGCGGGGTTGGTCTTTAAGATGTGCTGTTCCAGTTCTTCATATCGTTCATGGGCTAAATCCATAGTATGGATCCTCCTTTGCGGAAGCGGGGCCCGCTTCCCTGGACTGTGCGGGGATCCCGTCGGGCGCGTTCCACCCGGTCAATCCTCGTCTAAAAAGATCCGCAGCTGCCGCATCAGTTCCGCCTGCTCCAGATCCACTTTGCGCTCCGGGCGGCACAGGCGCAGCCGCTCCCGCTCCACCGCCAGCAGCCCCCGATCTCCCATCACATGGAGGCACACCAGGGTGCGGCCATAGGCCCACCGTCCGTCCGGCTGCCGGGCCGCCTGCTTCAGCAGGGCGAGGCCGGTAGGCGCCCCGTCCCCGGCGCAGGCCCGCTCCAAAAAGCGCCACAGCCGGGCAAAGTCCTGCCGGGAGGGCAGCAACAGGCCCGCCTCCCACCGGGACAGAGCCTCCCCCTCCTGGAGCCGCCGGAACAGCTCCTGCTCCAGCTGGGCCCTGGTGGGGGCGGGGCGCAGGTCGCAGATCTGGAGCTGCACCGCGCGGCTGCCCCGAAATTCATTGATCTGGGGGTGAAAGAGCAGATCCAGCCTGTCCCCCTGGGATACGCCGCACTGGGCGCAGTTGGCGGAGAAGAAGATGGCGTCCAGCACCACCCCGTCCCGCCGCACCCGCATCTTCAGGTGCCGCCCGTTCCCCACGTCGCAGCAGGACAGCACCGCCGCCGAGCGCAGCAGCAGCACCGGCTTGGGGTTGCCCGTCCCGAAGGGCTCCAGCACAGACAGGCCGTCCACCTGCCCGGTGCTCAGCAGGGCACAGTCGTCCACCTCCGCGTCCACGTCGATGGAGGACTCCATGGGCTCGCCCCCGGCGTACTCCGACACCAGCGCGCAGATCCGCTCCCGGAATGAGGGGATATTCTCCTCCCGGATGGTGAAGCCCGCCGCCATCTCGTGGCCGCCGTAGGCCTCAAACAGAGGGGCGCACTGTTCCAAGGCAGCGAACAGGTTGAACCCCCCGAAGGAGCGACAGGACGCCTTGCCCAAGCCGTGCTCCAAACTGATCATAAAGGTGGGGCAGGCGTATTTCTCCGCCAGCCGGGAGGCCACAATGCCCACCACCCCCTGGTGCCAGCCCTCTCCCGCCATCACCACGCAGGGCTGGGCCAGGGCGGGGTTTTCCTCTAACATAGCGTCGCACTGTCGGTAGATCTCCAGCTCGATGGCCTGCCGCTCCCGATTCAGGCTGCACAGGATGCCTGCCAGCTCCTCTCCTCGATCCACGTCCCGGGTGAGGAGGAGCTCCAGGGCCACCATGGCCTGCTCCATTCGGCCCGCGGCGTTGATCCGGGGGGCCAGGCCGTAGCCGATGGTCACCGCCGTGGGTGTCCCCCCGGGCTCCAGCCCTGCCTCCCGCAGCAGAGCCCGCAGCCCGGGCCGCTTTGTCCGGCCCAGCAGGGCCAACCCCTGCCGCACCAGGGCCCGGTTCTCGTCAGTGAGGCGCATCACATCGGCCACGGTGCCGACGGCAGCCAGCTCCCCAAAGCGCAGCAGCAGCTCCTCCGCCCGCTCCGGGCCCGCCAGGGCCTGGGCCAGCTTCAATGCCACTCCCACCCCCGCCAGCTCCGGGAAGGGGTAGGTACAGTCGGGCCGCCGGGGATCCACCACCGCCGCCCCGTTGGGGATGGCGGTTTTGCAGTGGTGGTGATCGGTCACCACCACGTCCACCCCCAGCGAGCGGGCATAGTCCACCTCCGCCGCTGCGGTGATGCCGCAGTCCACGGTGACGATGAGGGTAACCCCCTGCGACCCCAGCCTCTCCACCGCCCGGGGGTTCAGGCCGTAGCCCTCCTCCGAGCGGTCGGGGATATAGCTGACCGCCTTCCCGCCCAGCAGGGCCAGTGCCTCGGTGAGCAGGCAGGTGGCGGTGATGCCGTCCACGTCATAGTCCCCGTAGACGCACACCGTCTCCCCCGTCTCAATGGCCCGGTGCACCCGAGCCACGGCCCTGTCCATGTCCTTGAGCAAAAAGGGATCGTGAAACCGCTCCGGGCCGTCGGCCAGGAAGCGGGCGGCCTCCTCCCGGCCCCCGATCCCCCGGGCGGCCAGTACCGCGGCGCACAGCGGGGCAAGTCCCGCCTCCTCCAGCTCCCGCCGGAGGCTGGGCAGGCCGGGCCCGCGTATCTTCCAGTTGTCGTATCTCATCCCGTCATACCCTGCTTTTCCGCCCCGCCTGGGGCCTCCTCTCCTGATACATAACATCTTATTATACCAAGTTTCCAGAGCCATTTCAACAGGTAAACCAGGGGGGCGGCTCTTTTTTCCTGTCCCGCCGGGAAATACCCCTTGCAATCTGTCTCTGAATGTGGTATTATAGCTTACACTTGCGAGGGCAGGCCGCCCGTTTTCAGAAAAAAACCCTTCAACGGAAAGGATATGAGTCACATGACTACCGCCCAGATCGTTTTGTCCATCATCTACTTCATCGTGGCCCTGGCCCTGGTGGCCATCGTCATGCTCCAGTCCGGCAAGAGCGCCGGCCTGTCCGGCGCTATCGCCGGCGGTGCGGACACCTTCCTGTCCAAGAACAAGGCCAAGTCCGCCGACGCCCGGCTGGCCCGCATGACGAAGTGGGTGGCCGTGGTCTTTATGATCCTCACCCTGATCATCTGCCTGCTGTAACATCCGCGAAAGCATACCGCCCGGGGGAGCTCCTCCGGGCGGTTCTTTTGCGCTTTCTCCACGTTCAGCCTGCCCAACCGCCCGCGGCGGGCTCCCGCGCCTGTCCCGTGGCAGCATCCCCGCAGCAGATTTTATACCTTAAAAATACCTTGAAAATTCGCTAAAAATCAATCTACCGAGTATTGTTGTCCTATGACTGCCTGAAAAGGGGGCTGGGCCAATGAAGGACAAGATTTACCTCACCATCCGGATGAACCGGGAGCTCCACGACAAATTCCGGTCGGTGGCGGCCTATGAAGGCCGCTCCATGAGCCGTCAGATCCTGTACCTGATGAACCAGTGCGTGCTGGACTTCGAGAAAAAGAACGGCCCCATCGACCCCCTGCCCGGGGACGACGGGCCGTGAAGCTGTTCCAGACCCTTCTGGCGCTGCTCTATCCGCCTAAGTGCCCCTTCTGCGGCCGGATTCTGGAGCGGGGTGAGGAGGGGATGTGCGCCCTGTGCGAGGGGGCGCTGCCCTGGACGGACGGCCCCGGCGGGCCGGTGGAGGGCTGCGACGCCTGTCTGTCCCCGCTGTGGTACCGGGACGGGGTGCGGGAGGCCGTCCACCGCTACAAATTCAACGGAGGCGCCACCCACGCCGCCCTGTTCGGAGATCTGATGGCCCAGTGCCTGGCCGACCGCTGGGACGGCACGGTGGATCTGATCACCTGGGCGCCCCTCCACCCCAAGCGAAAAAAGCGCCGGGGCTACGATCAGGCGGAGCTGCTGGCCCGCCGGGTGGGAGAGGTCGCCGGCATCCCCGTGGAACCAACCCTGGAGAAGATCCGGGCCGCCGGGGAGCAGTCCCGCCTCCAGACGGAGGAGGAGCGGCGGGCCAACATCGCCGGGGCCTACCGGGCCAAGCCGGGGCTGGATCTGGCCGGGAAGCGGATGGTACTGGTGGACGACGTGGTGACCACCGGCTCCACCCTGGGCCAGTGCGCCGCCTGCCTGCGCTCCGCCGGGGCGGGGACGGTGGCAGCCCTCACGTTCGCCCAGGCCCGAGTTACTTTTTCTCGAGAGAAAAAGTAACCAAAAGAGTCTTAGACTCGCGAGCTTGAAGCTCGCTGACAGGCCGTTGCTATAGAATTTTCGTATCGCCCCGGTAACGACATTGGGCGGAGATTTTATCACAGGAAAGCAAGGGAATTGACATGGGAGAGATCATCCTGCTCAAGCAGGGCGAAATGGTATTAAAGGGCCTGAACCGCCGGGGCTTTGAGGAAAAGCTCATGGGCAACGCCAAGCGGCGGCTGAAGAAGTACGGCCCCTTCAAGGTATACACCCGCCAGTCCACCACCTACGTGGAGCCGCTGGACGACACGGCGGACTTCGAGGGCGCGTGGACGGCCATGACGAAGTTGTTCGGGGCGGTGGGCCTGTGCCGGGCCCGGGCCTGCCCCAAGGACAAGGACGCCATCACCGACTGCGCCGCCGACTACCTGGGGGACAAGCTCCGGGCGGTAAAATCCTTCAAGGTGGAGAGCAAGCGGGCGGACAAGTCCTTCCCCATGACCTCCATCCAGCTGTCCCAGTACGTGGGGGGCGAGCTCCACCAGCGGTTCCCCCGCCTGACGGCGGATATGCACCACCCGGAGCTCACCATCCACGTGGAGGTGCGGGACTTCGACGCCTACGTCCACGCCGACCCGGAGCCGGGGGCGGGGGGCCTGCCCGTGGGCATGGGGGGCAGGGCGCTGTCCCTGCTGTCCGGCGGCATCGACTCCCCGGTGGCCTCCTGGATGATCGCCAAGCGGGGGGTGATCGTGGACATGATCCACTACTACTCCTACCCCTACACCTCCCCGGAGGCAAAGGAGAAGGTGCTGGAGCTGGCCCGCCTGCTGGTGCCCTACACCGGCAAGCAGTGCGTCCATGTGGTGCCCTTCACCAAGATCCAGGAGGAGCTGCGCCGCTCCTGCCCCGAGGAGCTGTTCACCATCCTCATGCGGCGGTTCATGATGCGCATCGCCTGCCGGGTGGCGGAGCAGAACGGCATCCAGGCCCTGGTCACCGGCGAGTCGGTGGGCCAGGTGGCCAGCCAGACCCTGGACGCCATGGTGTGCACCGACGGGGTGTGCACCCTCCCCGTCCTGCGGCCCTTGGTGGGGATGGACAAGGAGGAGATCGTGCGGATCTCCCGGAAAATCGGGACGTTTGAAACCTCCATCCTGCCCTATGAGGACTGCTGCACCGTGTTCACCCCCAAGCACCCCCGCACCAAGCCCAAGCCGGAGGAGCTGGAGGAGGCGGAGCAGGCGCTGGACGTGGAGGCCATGGTGGAGGACGCGGTGGCCGGGATCGAGCGGATTATGCTGGATTTATAAGCGCCAGCGCCATCCGGAACCCCACCCGGAAGCAGGCGAACTCCCGCAGCTCGCCGATGGCCCCCTGTTCGTCCAGCAGATCGATGACCTGCTGGGCGGCGTCCCCGTCCAGCGCGGCGCACAGGCGTTCCCGCTGGGCGTCCAGATACCGCGTCCGGCTGAGGTATTCGCCGTCCTCCCCCAGGAGCTCCGCCGCAAGGTCGCCGCATACCTTTGCGTAGATGGTGTCCATTAAATCTGTCATGATAGTGACCCCTTTCATCAGCCATACAGTCGATTTGTTCATTTGGATTATACAGGAACAATCTGACTGTGTCAAGAGGAGACGAAAAAAATGATACCATTTGCAGATCGTTTGAGACAGGCGCGTACTCAAAAAGGGGTTATGCAAAAAGAAGTGGCGGAGCATCTAAAAATGACACCCCGCGCTTATCAATATTATGAGGCTGGCAGACGCCGCCCCGACTATGAAACGCTGGTTGCCATCGCGGATTATCTGGACGTGACCACCGACTACCTCCTGGGCCGCACCGATCTTCCCGGCTGAACGGGCCTTTCACGCCCCGGGAAACCCAAACGTTACATTTGGAAACGGGAAAACGCTGTTCAAACGGGCCGGGTTTGGTATGCTGGGGGCATCCAATCCATGAGGTGATGTTATGAGTTTAGGAAACAAGCTGGCCGAGGCCCGGCGGGCCAAGAACCTGACCCAGGAGCAGCTGGCGGAACAGCTGGAGGTGACCCGGCAGGCGGTGAGCCGCTGGGAGTCGGACGCGGCCTATCCGGAGACAGACAAGATCGTCCGCATGGCCCGAATTTTAGAGGTGAGCTGCGACTACCTCCTCCAGGACGGGGTGGACGAAAAGGGCGCGCCCGTCAAGCCCCCGGTGACCCGGCTGCTGAAGCAGGCCCAGGGGAAGCGGGTGAAGCTGACCTTCTATGACAGCGACGACGGGATGCCCATCCTCCACGACTGGTGCGTCATCCGGGATTTTGACGGGGCCTGGGCCAGCGTGGAGGTGGTGGTGAACCAGAAGAAGCCGGACAAAAACGAGGTGCGCCTCATCCCGCTGTCCGCCATCAGCACCGTCACCTTCCTGCGGGACGGGGAGACGGCCAAGCGCTCCCCGCTGGAGCTGAACTGAGGGGGGCCGGGCGATGGAATACTTCGGCGTATTCGCGTTTATCATGGTGCTCGTCCTCATGGGCAAGGTGAGCCGGCTGGAGCGGCTCCTGCGGGAAAACGGCATCGGCAGCCTCCGGGCGGCGGGGCTGGGGGATCAGGTGCGCAAGCAGATCGGCCGGAGGGTGGAGCTCACCGTGGAGGCCGGGGACTTTGACGTGTACGGCAAGGAGTGCAAAATCCTGGACGCGGACGAGGACTGGGCCCTGGTGCTGGCCAACGAGGGCAAGAAGAACCAGTGCGAAAAGCTGATCCGGCTGGACAGCGTGAAGTCGATCAAGGTAAAATAGAGGTGCGCTATGGAGGAGAATATCTGGCTGGAGGTCACCCTACCCGTCCCGGCGGATCGGCTGGACGGGGTGTGCGATACCCTCACCGCCAACGGCATGACCGGGCTGGTGGTGGAGGAGGAGGGGGACTTCCTCCGCTTCCTGGAGCAGAACCGGCAGTACTGGGACTATGTGGACGAGGGGCTGGCGGCCCGCATGAAGGGGGCCAGCCGGGTGAAATTCTACGTCCCGGACAACGAGGAGGGGCGGCGGCAGCTCCGGCGGTATCTGGCGGGGCTGGAGGAGTACGAGCCCCAGACCGTCTCCCTCCGGGAGGAGGACTGGGCCACCTCCTGGCAGAAGTACTATCAGCCCATCCCGGTGGGGGAGCGGATCTACATCGTCCCCGACTGGCTGCGGGGCCAGCCCGTGCCGGAGGGGCGCGTGCCGCTGTACTTGAACCCCGGCCTCACCTTCGGCACCGGCAGCCATCCCACCACCCAGTTATGCCTGGAGCTGCTGGAGGAGGCGCTGTGCCCCGGTGACCGGGTGCTGGATCTGGGCTGCGGCTCGGGCATCCTGGCCATCGCGGCGCTCTCACTGGGGGCGTCGGCGGCGGTGGGGGTGGACATCGACCCCAAGGCGGCGGACGTGGCCTTTGAGAACGCGGCGCTGAACGGCATCGGCCCGGATCGGCTGGCGGTGCTCGCCGGGGACGTGCTCAGCGACAAACGGCTGGCGGCGCGGCTGGAGCCGGGGCGGAACCGGGTGGTACTGGCCAACATCGTGGCCGACGTGATCATCCCCCTGTCGGCGAAAGCGGGGGAGTTCATGACCCCGGACGGGGCCTTCCTCACCTCCGGCATCATCGACGGGCGGCAGGGCGAGGTGTGCGCCGCCCTGGAGGGGAACGGCTTTGCCGTGGCCCAGCACCGGGAGCGGGGCGGCTGGCACGCCTTTTTGGCAAAAAAACGATAAAAAGAGCGGATTTGTCCTTGTGCGCGGCGGGGAAACGTGATATGATAGCCACAGGGCGGCTATCATACAGATTTGACTGATATACCACAACGGCGCTTTGCGCCTGTGGTATAATATCCTCAGAAGAATTTGGGCTTTGCCCTATTTTGGAGTGAGGAGTGATCGTCATGGCCGTGCAGAATTTTGAGCAGATCGTAGACAAGGCAAAGGCCGCGGGCCGGTGCAGCCGGGTAGTCATCGCCGGGGCGGACGCGGAAAATATCCTTTTGGGCGCGTTCCACGCGGCGGAGGAGGGCTTCGCCTACCCCGTTCTGGTGGGGGAGGAGGCCAAGGTTCGGCCCATGCTGGATCGGCTGGGCCTGGACAAGCGGGACTATGAGCTGGTGCCCGCCCACCCGGGGGACAACCTGACCCAGAAGGCCATCGACTTGGTGAACCAGGGCAAGGGCGACGTGCTCATGCGGGGCAGCACCCAGACCCGGGAGTTCCTCCTGCCCCTGCTGGACAAGAAAAACAACCTGCGCACCGACCGGCTCATCACCCATATTGACCTGGTGAGCATGCCGGAGTACCCCAAGCTCATCGCCATCGGAGACGTGACCGTTACCGTCCGGCCCACCCTGGCCCAGAAGCGGCAGATCATCCGCAACATGACGGACACTCTGCGCTATGTGGAGGATGAGAAGCCCAACCTGGCCCTGCTGGCCCTGGTGGAGCAGCCCAGCTTCCACATGAACGACACCATCGAGGCCCGGGATCTGGTGAAGGAGCATGAGCGCCACGCCATCGCCGACTGCAACCTGGTGGGCCCCATCGCCTACGACCTGATCCTGTCCAAAGAGGCCGCCCGGCTGAAGGGCTACGACAACCCCCTGTGTGGCGACTTCGACGGCATCGTGGCCCCCTCCCTGCTGGCGGGCAACCTGATCGTGAAGTGCTGGCAGATGCACGCCCACGCCCGCACCTGCGGCGTCATCGTGGGGGCCAAGCATCCCGTAGCCATCACCTCCCGGAGCGACAGCGCCGACGTGTCCTACCTGTCCCTGGCCTTCTGCAACGTGCTGCCCAAGGAGTGCCCCTACCTGTAAGGGGCGGGCCGAAGCGCCTTTTTGTGAAGTTTTTCTTCGGAAAACAGTTGACAAATCCCGGTTTTGACGATACTATAAATAGCGTCCGCTTCCTGAAGGGGCGGGCGCTATCTCATAAGGCTTTGAGCAGGACGAGTAACCGGCCAGCTTCCTCCCAGAGAGCCGCCCGCACGGTGCGAGGGCGGCGGGGCAGCCCCGGCGAAGATCCCCTGTGAGCCGCGGATCGAACCCGCGCACGCTGCGCGGCAGTAGGCTCCGCCGGAAGTCCCCGTTACCGGACGCACGAGTGCCGCGCATGGCGCGGAATGGGAGTGGTACCGCAGGGGTTTGCGCCTTTGTCTCCGTTTGGGGGCAGGGGCGTTTTTCGTTAGCCGGGGAGCGTTAGGCGGATGCCCACGGCCAGGGCGGTGCGGATCAGGGCCTCATGCTCCAACGCGGCGGCGCTTATGTCCGCGTTCTGCATTTGTTCCAAATGTTTCATTTCTTCCTCGCTCAGGTGTTCTTCCAGCCAATTCCTATGTATTAACGCCTGAGACTGCTTTTGGCGGTATTCCGACTGTGCGTAAGAACCCGGGAATGTGCGCCGCTCTATCTCCTGTACCAGCATATCGAGTATATCGTCCATCAATGGTCAAATCCTTTCGTTAATTCAATCGGATTAATTTAATTATACTTTTTTCGCTGGAGCTTGTCAAGGGGGTTAGTATGAAATTATCAGAAAGATTGAAAGAACTCCGAAAGGAAAAGAGCCTTCGGCAAGAACAGGCTGCCGTTGCGTTGGACATCAGTATGAGTTCGTATTGCCTTTATGAACAGGGCAAACGTGAGCCGACTGCTTCTGTAATTGTGCGGATTGCGGATTATTATGACGTCACCACCGATTATCTGCTGGGCCGGAGCGATACCCGCAAATAACATGATATTCTATTTAGGAGGAATCCCAATATGGACTACAACAAGACCGTCCACCTTCCCAAGACAGACTTCCCCATGCGGGCGGGGCTGCCCCGCCGGGAGCCGGAGCTGCTCAACCCCCAGTGGGCCAAGATCACCTACCAAAAGCTGATGGAGAAAAACGCGGGCAAGCCCCGCTTCGTCCTCCACGACGGCCCCCCCTACGCCAACGGCAACATCCACATCGGCACCGCCATGAACAAGATCCTGAAGGATATCATCGTCAAGTACAAGAACATGACGGGCTTCTGCGCCCCCTACGTCCCCGGCTGGGACACCCACGGCCTGCCCATCGAGACCGCCGTGCTCAAGGACAAGAGCGTCAAGCGGGAGGA
This sequence comes from uncultured Oscillospiraceae bacterium, assembly GCA_910584285.1. Classification (GTDB taxonomy): domain Bacteria; phylum Bacillota; class Clostridia; order Oscillospirales; family Oscillospiraceae; genus Enterenecus. The sequence continues at coordinate 24,958 of CAJTYK010000006.1, read as the reverse complement.
GATGTCTGTGGCCGCCTTCCGGGACAAGTGCCGGGAGTTTGCCACCCAGTATATCGGCAAGATGACCGGGCAGTTTCAGCGTTTAGGTGTGCTGGGCGAGTGGGACAACCCCTATATCACCCTGCTGCCCGAGTTCGAGGCCAAGCAGATCGAGGTCTTTGGCAAGATGGCGGAGAAGGGCCTGATCTACAAGGGCATGAAGTCGGTGTACTGGTGCCCCCACGACCAGACCGCCCTGGCGGAGGCGGAGATCGATTACCAGGACGACCCCTGCACCACCATCTTCGTCAAGTTCCCGGTGAAGGACGACAAGGGTAAGCTGGGCCAATACTGCGACCTTAGCAAGCTGTTTTTCGTGATCTGGACCACCACCCCCTGGACGATCCCCGGCAACACCGCCATCTCCATGAACGCCAATTTTGACTACGTGCTCCTCCAGGCCCCCAATGGGGAGGTGTACGTGTTGGCCAAGGAGCTGTCCGAGGGCGTGTGCAAGCAGGCGGGCATCGACTTCGCCGCCTGCAAGGTGCTGGCCACGCTGAAGGGCTCCGACTTTGAGCTGATGGTGGCCAAGCACCCCCTGCTGGATCAGGACAGCGTGATCCTCAACGGCGACCACGTGACGCTGGACGCGGGCACCGGCTGCGTCCACACCGCCCCCGGCTTCGGCGCGGAGGACTTCGACGTGTGCAAGCGGTACGACGACGCGGGGCTGACCCATATTGGCGTGCCCGTGCCGGTGAACGCCAAGGGCGTCATGACCGACGCGCGGTACAACGGCCAGTTCTACGCCAAGGGCAACGACATGGTGGTGGCCGACCTGGAGGCGGAGGGCTTCCTGCTGGCCAAGGCCAGCATCACCCACTCCTACCCCCACTGCTGGCGGTGCAAGCACCCCATCATCTACCGGGCCACCGAGCAGTGGTTCTGCTCCGTGGACGCCATCAAGGACCAGGCGGTCAAGGCCTGCGACGGCATCTCCTGGCACCCCGCCTGGGGCAAGGACCGCATGGTGTCCATGATCACCGAGCGCAACGACTGGTGCATCTCCCGGCAGCGGGTGTGGGGCGTGCCCATCCCAGTGTTCTACTGCGACAGCTGCGGCGAGGCCATCGTCACCCCGGAGACCATCGCCCACGTGGCGGAGCTGTTCCAGGAGCACGGCTCCAACGTCTGGTTTGAAAAGACCGCCGGGGAGCTTGTCCCCACCGGCTTCCAGTGCCCCAAGTGCGGCAAGAACCAGTTCTCCAAGGAGAACGACATCATGGACGTGTGGTTCGACTCCGGCTCCACCTGGGCCGCCGTGGCGGATCAGCGCCCCAACCTCCACTACCCCGCCGACGTGTATCTGGAGGGCGGCGACCAGTACCGGGGCTGGTTCCAGTCCTCCATGCTCACCTCCATCGCCTGCAACGGCGTGGCCCCCTACAAGCAGATCATCACCCACGGCTGGACGGTGGACGGCGAGGGCAAGGCCATGCACAAGTCCCTGGGCAACGCCATGCCCCCCGAGGAGGTCATCAAGGACTACGGCGCGGATATGTTGCGCCTGTGGGCCTCCTCCGCGGACTACACCCAGGATATGCGGATCTCCCCGGAGCTGATGAAGCAGCTGTCCCAGGCGTACCTGAAAATCCGCAACACCGCCCGGTATATGCTGGGCAATCTGGACGGCTTCGACCCGAACCAGACGGTGGCGGTCAAGGATATGCTGGATCTGGACAAGTGGGCGGTGGCGGCCTTCAACGATTTGGTGCGGGACGTGCGGGCCGGCTATGACGGCTATGAGTTCCACACCGTCTATCGCGCGATTTACAACTTCTGCGTGGTGGATATGTCCAGCTTCTACCTGGACATCATCAAGGATCGTCTGTACTGCGGGGACGACGCGGGCCGCGCCTCCGCCCAGTCCGCCCTGTACCGGATCCTGGACGGCATGACCCGGATGCTGGCCCCCATCCTGGCCTTCACCAGCCAGGAGATCTGGACGGCCATGCCCCACAAGGCCGGGGACGATCCCGAGTGCGTGCTGTTCAACGACATCCCGGACTACGACCCCGCGCTGGCGCTGTCCGAGGCCGAAGCCGCCCGTTGGAACAAGCTGCTGGAGGTGCGGGACGTGGTGCTCAAGGCCCTGGAGGACGCCAAGGGGCAGGTCAAGAAGAACCAGGACGCCGAAGTGACCCTGATCCTGGATGGGGATGCCTTCGCTGCCTGGGAGAAGGGGGAGTACCTCCCCGGCTTCGACGAGACCGACCTGGCCACCCTGTTCATCGTGTCCAAGGTGACGGTGGAGCAGGGCGGGGCCGTGTCTGCCGCCGTGAAGCTGTCCGAGGCCCCCAAGTGCCCCCGGTGCTGGAACCACAACGCGTCTATCGGTACGGCCGGCCACCATGCCGAGCTGTGCGACCGCTGCGCCAAAGTGCTGGGCGAATAACCCCACAAACAAGGTCCCCTCTCCCGCGGGAGAGGGGACCTTGTTTCACTGTTTTGCCTTGACCACCGGGATCCACACCTCAAATTTGGTGCACTCCGGGTTCAGATAGACCTCCACATCTGGCCCCTCGGCGTACTCATAGCCGGAGGTGGGCAGCCACTCGGTGACCACCCGCCGCTGAAGCCGCTGGATGGCCTGGGCGCCGTCCCCATCGCCGGGGAACATCGCCCAGGTGAGGGCGGGGACGGTGTACTCCTCCAGCCCGTCCGCCGCCGGGGCGGAGGACGCCGCCGCGATAAAATACCGGGAGTTGTCCTTTCCGCCGCACACGCCCAGCAGACCCTTGGGCTCGCCGTCCATCAGCGCGGCCAGCCGGGGGATGGTGCCGTCCGCCGCCGCCCGCCCCCAGAGCTGGGGCACGTTCCGGAAGTTTTCCTCCATGTCCGGGCCCAGAGGCGCCGAGATCCCCACAATGCGGAAGGCGTCCCTCGTTTCAATGCGATACTCCATTTCTTCCACTCCTTGTACCGTGATGGCGAAGCGCAGGGGCGGATAGCTTTTCAGTCTCACCCCCGGCTTTTTGGCCTGGGACGGGGGCAGGCCGTGGACGGCCTGGAACGCCCGGTTGAAGGCGGTGGGCGAGCTGTAGCCGTAGTTCAGCGCCACGTCCAAAATCCGCGCCCCGCTCTGTAGATCCGCCGCCGCCCGTGACATTCTCCGCCGACGGACGTACTCCGACAGGGACACCCCCGCCAGCAGGGCGAACATCCGCTGGAAGTGGTAGGGGGAACAGCAGGCGATGCCCGCCGCCTCCTGCCAGTCCGGTTCCTCCAGATGGCTTTCCACGTAGTCCATGGCCCGGTTGAGCCTGTCGATCCATTCCATATTGCCTCGCTCCTTTGCGTTTGCTGTACAGCAGGGATAGTATACCGCTTTTTTCCCCGCCTGTCCTCTCTTTTTTCCAACAGAAAAAGGCAGGCCCAGCGTGGCGAAAAGGTATTTTCGACACGCTGAAGCCCTCCCCGCTTTGCAGGGAGGGCCTTTTTTCAGTCCCGCAGGGTGTTGGCAAAGTGGCTCAGCGCCTCGCAGGGCCCGTATTCGCAGCGCCGGCCCACGCCGTCCACAATGAGGAAGGGGTTGTATGCTTCCACGGTGATCCGGCTCCCGTCCGCCAGCGTGAGGGTAAAGAGGCAGGCCTGACCGTCGTACTCCCGATAGCTGTCGTCCCGCTGGTAGACCACCACGCCGTTCAGCAGGGGTGCCAGCTCCTCGATCTCCTCCCGGGTGAGGGTGAACTCCACGTCGGGCGGATAGAGTTCCAGCTTCACGGATTGAATGTCCCGGGCGGTGAGCTTCTGGAAGGGCCGCGCGTCCCCGGCGGTGAGATCCCGGAGGGGCCGCGTGCCGGCGCGGGGCACAGGAGCAGCCCCGCCGCCAGCAGGGCGGCGAGGCCGCCGAGAAGCGGCAAGAGGGGGCGGCGCTTCATCCCGTCACCCATTGGGCTGGTTCACCACGCCGGTGAACAGCGGCAGTCCGCTGTCCCCGGTGATGGCGAACAGGAAGGGCCGATCCAGGATAAAGTCCACTTTCTCGTTCGGGGGCGCCATAGCCGTGACCTCCATGATCATGACGGTGTAGGCCGCTGCCTCACAGCCCTCCTCGTCCACCTTCACCCGGGCGGCGTGCTGGGCCTTACTGATATACAGTGGATCAACCGTGGACGCCTCCAGGGGCTCAAAGTTGGACACACCGGGATCGAACACATCGGTGACGCCCAGGGCCTTCAGGCCCTCGATGAGATCCAGATCGGAGGACACGTCAAATTTGGGCATGGACAGGTTGATATCGAGGAACTTCTGCCCCGGCCACGCGCCCACAGTTTTCTGGGCCTTCTCGTCCCACCGGCCGCGCTTGTCTGCCAGCAGGAAGTCCATGGCCTCGCTGCTCTCCAGCAGTTTGTCCACGGCATACCCCTCATCGGGGAGGATCAGCCACAGGTCGCCGCCCTCCTGGAAGCTCAGCTTCACGGCGGCGAAGTGCTCGCCCCAGTAGTAGGTACCCTCCATGGTCTTGTGCATGAACTCTACGTCCACATCGCCGGACAGGGCGTGGAAGGTATCCGTCTCGGTATTCTCCGGGTTGAACTCGCTGCCCCAGGCGGCCTTGAAGTAGAGGGTGGAGGCCAGGGCCAGCACCGTCCGGGCATCCATCTCGATGCCCTCCGCCTGCTCCGCCAGCAGGCCGTTGGTCTGCTCGTTGAGCCAGTCCCGCAGGGCCTGATTATATTCCTCCGTCCCCATCTTGCCGGAGAAGGAGGAGGCGTAGTAATTCTTGGCCAGGGTGTCCAGGGTCTTTTTACTGTAGGTGAAGTCGTCCCGCAGCCACAGAGAGTTGCCCAGGATGGAGGTCACGGTGCCGTCGTCCCGGTAGTTGTCCCGCCACAGGGCGTTGGCCCGCTCCCGTAGGGCTTCGATGGAGTCCACCTGCAACAGGTTCAGGATCTGCGCCCGGGAGTTTTCCCCGGCGGTCTCCGCCAGCATGGACAGGGCCATATAGACGTTGAGGGGGGAGTAGACCCGGTTGTCCTCCCCGGCTCCGGTGAGGAACTGGGCGGTGGAGCGGGACAGGAATTCGTCCATCATCCCGGTGTAGTCCGTGCCGGTGCGAAGGGCTTCCATATCCGCCTGCCACGCCTTCATATCGCGGTCATACTTGTCGCTGCTGAAAGAAGTGTAGTCCTCAAAATAGTCGTCCTGCCGGGGATAAGGGTGTATATCCGGGTAGTCTGCCACCCCCAGGGCCGTGGCCTGGGCGGGTACGCCCACGCCGCGCACCTGCGGCCCGGGGCCGTCCTCGGAATAGGGGGTGGGCTGATCCACCGTGGGTTGTCTGTTGGCGTACACGGCGATCCCTCCAATCAGCACCACCGCCAGCAGGGCCGCCACCGCCCCCGTCCAGCGGGTGTAGCCGCCCCGCCTGCCCTGGGGCCGGACGGCCTTTTCCTTTACGTTCTCCGGGGCATGAATGTCCTCATTTGCCTTTTTGTAGCGATTCATAGCGCCACCTCCTCAAGCAGTTCCCGCAGGAGGGCACGGCCCCGGCTGAGCTGGGACTTGATGGTGCCCTCCGGCAGTTGGAGCGTCTGGGCCATCTCGGACACGGACAGGCCCTCAAAGTAATGCAGATGGATGACAGCCCGGTACTTGGCGGGCAGGGAGAGCACCGCGCTGTACACCTCGCGGTAGTCGTCCTCCACCCCCACCTCCTCGGCGGTCTCCAGGGGCACGATGCGCTTGCGCCACGGGGACGAGGTGAGGCTTTTGCACCGGTTCACTGTGCAGCGGATAAGCCACGCCTTGCGGTACTCATCGTTGTGGAACTTGTCCTCATGGCGAAAGTAACGCAGAAAGACCTCCTGGAACACGTCCTCTGCGTCGGGGACGTTGGCGGTGCGGGCCAGGGCAAGCCTGTATACCATGTCCCCCCAGCGGTTGACGATCTGGGTGCGCTGTTCCTCAGTCAGTGCCATGGACGCGCCTCCTTTCCGGATCCGCGCCTCGGCCGCGGCGCGGACTTGTTCCTGTCATTTATAATACCCCCGGCCGGGGGAAATGGTTGCATTTTCCGGGAAAATTTGCAAAGGCCCCCGGCGCTCTGCCGGGGGCCTGTTCTCACTGCTGTGCGCCCTGCCCGCCCCCCGGTTTGCGCCGGTGGTGGGGCCGGTAGCGGCGCTTGTGATTTTGGCCCTGGCCCTGGGTCTGGCCTCCCTTGGCCTCCCCGGGCTGGGCCTCCTTCTTGGGCAAGGGCTTCTGGTGGGGCTGGGCCTGCTTAGGCTGTTGGGTCTTGGGCTGGGGCTGGCCCTGTCCACTGCCCCGGCTCCTGCGGCCATTATTGGGGCGCTGTCCGCCAGACTGCCGCTGGCTGCTGTCCCCCAGGTAGCGATCCAGCACCTCTCCCAGATCAGCGGGGCTCTCTCCTGCCTTCCGCCCGGATCGGACGCGCTCTCCCTCCTCGGTGCGCAGCTGCTCCAGCTCTGCCTTTGGAGGGGCGATATAGCCCTCGGGCCGTTTGCCCTTGCCGGAGCGCACCACCCGGATCTCGCTAGTGAGATAGGGCTTGGGGGGCTGGTCGGTGGCGTCCTCCAGGCGCACCTTCACCTGCTCCTTCAGCACGTTGACGGCGGACACCGTCCCCACCCCGTCAGGGCACTCCACGAAGGACTCCTGCTTGGGGCACCGCTTCACTGCGTCCTCATAGGCCCCCTGCTCGTACTTGAGGCAGCACATCAGCCGCCCGCAGGTGCCCGAGATCTTGGTGGGGTTCAGGGACAGATTCTGGGTCTTGGCCATCTTGATGGACACGGGCTGGAACTCGTTGAGGAACTGGGAGCAGCAGAAGGGCTTGCCGCAGATGCCGAAGCCCCCCAGCATCCTGGCCTCGTCCCGCACGCCGATCTGCCGCAGCTCGATGCGGGCCCGGAAGATGCCTGCCAGATCCTTCACCAGGGCCCGGAAGTCCACCCGCCCGTCGGAGGTGAAGAAGAAGATGATCTTGCCGCCGTCAAAGCTGTACTCCACCTGCACCAGCTTCATGTCCAGCCCGTGGCGCTCCACCAGCTGCTGGCAGATCCGCAGGGCCTCCTTCTCCCGGCCCCGGTTGTCCCGTACCTGCTTCTCGTCCTTCTCGGTGGCCAGCCGCACCAACGGGCGCAGGGGCTGCACCACCGATTCGTCCTCCACCTGGGTGTTCCGGTGCACACAGGTGCCGTATTCCAGGCCCTTACCCGTCTCCACAATCACGCCCTGGCCCTCGGCCACGGTGAGGCCCATGGGGTCGAAGTAATATTGCTTGCCGCCCGGTCGGAACCGGACGCTGATGATCTCTGTCATAGGGGTATCCTCCGTGTATGAAAAATATCTGTAGGGGCGAACAGTGTCCGCCCGTAATGCCGTGCCGTCTCTGGAGCTGCGCCCCTACAGAGGCGTCAGAAGATCCGGGTGATCATCTGCCCCAGGGTGTGCCCCGTGCCGGGGCGGTACACCGCGTTTTCCCGTGCGGTTTTCAGGGCCTGTAGCACCCTCGCCCCCCGGCGTGGATCCTGGGCCAGCCGCCGGGAGACGGCGTTCTCCGTCTCCCCCAGCAGGGCGGACAGCTCCTCCGCCTTGGGCTTGGACAGCTCCAGCTCCACCAGGGCCTGGGCGCAGGCCAGCTCGTCCCCGCCCAGCAGCAACGACGCCAGCGCCTCGGCCCGGGCCAGCAGCTCGGGGCTGGGGGGGGCGTTCTCCGGCGGCAGGGACAGCAGCTCGCACCGGGAGCGCACCGTGTCCAGCAGCTTTCCGGGCCTGTCCGTATCCAGCAGAAAGGCCGCGTAGGCCGGCCCCTCCTCCAGCACCTTCAGCAGGGCGTTCTGGGCGGCGGGGTTCATGGCGTCCGCCGGACTGACGACGTACACCTTCCGCTTTCCCTCATTGGGGCGGATGTAGGCGTCCGCACGCAGAGAGCGGATCTGCTCCACCGTGATCTCCTGTTTGTCCGGGGCGGGGGTGGTGCGGGATACGTCCGGATGGGTGCCCGCCTCCACCTTCCGGCAGGGACGGCATCGGCCGCAGGGCGGATCATCCTCCTGGCACAGGTAAGCCGCCGTCATCCGCTTGATCAACACGGCCCGGCTGTTCCCACTCCCCCCGGTGATCAGGTAAGCGTGGGACAGGGGCTTGGGCAGCGCCATCATAGCCGCTCGAACCGCTCCACGTCCACCACGAACACGGTGGCCCCGCCTACGGTGACCTCCACCGGCATGACGGGCATGAAGCCGTAGCTCATCTCGGTGAGGGCGGGCACCATCTGCTTCCGGCTGTGGGAGCACTCCCGGATGAGGTCGATGGCCTGCTGCACCTGGTCGTCCTGTACCCCGGTGAGCAGGGTGACGTTCCCCGCCAGCAGGAAGCCGCCAGTGGTGGACAGCCGGGTGGAGGAGAACCCGTTTTTGGACAGGTTCTGGGTGACGGCGTTGGCGTCGTCATAGTTGATGATGGCGATGATCAGCTTCATGGCCTGGGCCTCCCTCTCCATCGCGTCCCTCCGCGATGATGTCTGTCCTGTCCCTATTATAGCCTATTTCCCGCAAATAGGCCAGATGTTTTTTTTCGATCCGCTCCCCGGGGGCGATGACGGGCACCCCGGGCGGATAGGGCTCAATTTGCCCCGCGGCAATCCGCCCCGCGCAGTCCGCCAGCGGCAGGCGCACCCGGGGGGCGAACAGGGCCTGTCGGGGGGTGAGAACGGCCTCCGGCGCCTTGGGCGGGGGTGGGGTGGGGGCGCAGGGGCCGGTGAGGGCGGTCTCGCCCAAGGCCCGCTCCAGCCGCCCGAATTCCGCCGACCCGTCGGCACAGGTACAGATGCACACCACATGGCCCTTGTCCGCCATCTCCGGGTAGATCCCCCGCCCCCGCAGGGCCGACCCCAGGGCAAACCCGTCCGGGCTGGTGAGAACGAGGCGGGTGGGATCCAGGGCCAGGCCGTCCCGCTCCCGGAGGGCGGGCCAGCGGCCCCTCAGCTCCCCCACGCGCCGGACGGTGTCCCGGTAGCGGGCCGTGCCCTCCCCCTCCATGTAGGCCCGGACGGCATCCAGAGCCGCCATGAGGACGTAGGACGGCGACGAGCTGCCGTACACCGAGCCCCACCGCTGGAGCTCCGGCAGAGAGAAGCCGTTGGCGAACAGCAGGGCGGCCTGCCCCGGAGCGGGCAGGGTCTTGTGGGCGGACATCACCACCACGTCCGCCGCGCGGTAGCCCTCGTAGCCCAGGAAGGGCAGATGGGCACCGTGGGCGCCGTCCACCATCAGCTTGGCCCCGTGGGCGTGGCACACCGCCGCGATGGCGGGAACATCCGACAACACGCCGTAATAGGTGGGCGAGGTGATACAAACCGTTTTAATATCCGGGTGCGCGTTCAGCGTCTCCTCCACCATCTCGGGCGGAATGGGGCCAGTGACCCCCTCCTCCGCCAGCCAGGGCCGGGGCAGGAACGTGGGGGCCAGATCCAGCAGGGCCAGGGCGTGGTAGACGGAGCGATGGCTGCCCCGGTCGACGGCTACGGCCCCACCCGCCCCGGCCAACAGGGCCAGGCCGGTGTGGATGCCCTGAGTGGAGCCGCCGGTGAGGAACAGGCAGGAATCAAAGCCCAGCCGCTCCGCCCAGAGGTACTCCGCCTGCTGAATCTCGTCCGGCTCCTCCCCGAACAGATCCCCGGTGCGGCCGTTTTCGGTGAAGTCAATGCCGGACGGCCAGGGGAAGCCCCCCGGCAGGGGCTCGCCGTGGTGCCCGGGCATATCCAGCCGCAGGGGGCGGCTGTCCGCCAGCGCCCGCAGCGCGTCATACAGCGGAGTGGGCATGGCTCAGCGCCCCTCCAGAAAGGCGTGGGCCTTCCGCAGGGTGTCCCGGTCGGAGTCGTGGGTCAGCGCCGCCAGCGCCTCATCCAGGGGCAGGAACCGGATGGCCGCCACCTCCTCGGGCTGGCAGACCGGCTCCCCGCCCCGCAGCCGGGCCAGGAAGAACACCACGTCTTTGGTGACCCCCGGCTTGGGGGCGTAGGTGATGACCTCCCGGAAGCCGTCCACAAAGTCCACCGTCAGGCTGGTCTCCTCCCGGATCTCCCGGACGGCGGTCTCGTGCTCTGTCTCGTCTCCCTCCACGTGGCCCTTGCACAGGGTGGTGTGGCCCAGGGTGCTGGTGAGGATCAGGTAATCACGCGACCTATTATTTTCACGAAAGATAACCGCTCCGCAGCTTTTTTCCCGTTTCATTTTAATCAGTCCTTGTCGGTAAATTCTCGCAGCTTAAAGATCCCCATGCTCTCTGGCATAGGCGTCAAATTCCGGGGTGCGCTCCCAGTACCGTACACCCCAGCGTTCAAAGCTCCACTCCTCCATGTACGGGTTGCACTCGTAATCCACGTAATAGAGCACCCCGTCCCGGCTCATGAAATTGGTGGGGAACCAGTCGAGGTTCAGCCCCGCCGCCTTCAAGGTCTGGGCCAGCGCCCTGACCTGCTTTCGCTGCCACGGTTCCACCCCGCCCCGCAGAACGAGCTGATAAACCGTCTCCCCCGGGAGCAGCTCCTTCAAAAGCAGCTCCCGGCTCCGATCTGTGTCCAGCAGCCTGGGGAGGGGCACGTCCAGGGCCCGCAGCCGCTCATAGTCCCCCAACTCGGCGGCCAGCTTATCGCCGAACGCATAGTAGTCACAGGGCTCATGGTGGATCTGCTTCAGGGCGTATTGTGTTCCATCCCGCTCCGCCAGCCAGGTATAGCCCCCCTTGCCCTTGCCCAGCAGGCGCAGGATGGCGTAATCTTTCCCGTTAAGGGTCAGTGTGTCCGGCCTGTCCATGGTTCAATCCTCGTCCGTCTCGTCCCCCGCCAGCTCCAGCAGCCGCATCCCGGCGGTGCCGGTGACGGGCAGGGAGAACACGATGGACTGGGCCTTGCTATTCAGCCCCGCCTTGTCCATGATGGAGCGCATGATCCGGTTCTTGGTGGCGGTCTTTACCACGATGAACACCATCTCTTTCTCGTTCACCAGGGAGAAGCCCAGAAACTTCTCCGCCTTCTCCATGCCGGTGCCCTTGGCGTGGAGGACGGTGCCGCCCCCCGCCTGCTCCTCCCGGGCGGCGTCCATGATCAGCTCCGTGTACCCCTGGTTGGCGATGACCACCAGCAGCTCGTATTTGGTGTCCTTCAAGGCAGATTCCTCCCCCGCTTCAAAATCCTGGCCGTCGGTGAGGAAGGCCAGGGGCTTCTTTCCCCCAATGCTGCTCAGAGGGATGATGAAGGCGATGCCCGTACCGGGCACGTCGATGCTCAGCTCCCGCTGCATGGCCTGCTTCACCGCTCGCCAGGTAGAGCGGGTGACCACGGAAAAGGTGACCACCTTCTCCGTCTTTTCCAGGCCGAAGTAATCCAGCAGCTCGCTGCGCGCCGTCCCCGCTCCCAGGGCGCTGAGGGTGACGGCGATGTTGTGCCGCTGGAACAGCTCCACGAACTGCCGGGCCCGGGCCCGCTCGGTGATGGCCGCCATGAGGTATAGCTCGTTCATGCCGCTTCCCCCTTACAGTTCAATGATGGCGTCGTCGTCCAGCGCCTCGAAGGACAGCGCCGGGACGGGCTGGGCCTTGGCCCCGGCCTTCTGCCGGGCCTGATAGACCATGCCTAAAATCTGGATGGCGATCAGGGGCGTCATGGCCACCATGGCCACCACCCCGAAGGCGTCGGTGACGATATTGCCCCCCACCGCCGCGCACGCCCCCTGGGCGAAGGGGAGCAAAAAGGTGGCAGTCATGGGCCCGGAGGCCACGCCGCCGGAGTCGAAGGCGATGGCAGTAAAGATTTTGGGCACAAAGAAGGACAGAATGATCGCGATGGCGTACCCCGGGATGAGGAACCAGAGGATGGAAATGCCCGTCAGCACCCGGGCCATGGCCAGCCCGATGGACACCGCCACCCCCAGGGACAAGCTGGCCCCCATGGCGGAGGAGGAGATGGCGCCGTCAGTGATCTCCTCCACCTGCCGGTTGAGGACGTAGACGGCGGGCTCCGCCTTGACGATGAAGTAGCCGATGATCATGCCCACGGGGACGATGGCCCAGCGCCACTCCAGGGAGGCCATCACCTGGCCCAGGTAGTTGCCCGCAGGCATAAAGCCCACGTTGGCCCCGGTGAGGAACAGCACCAGGCCGATGTAGGTATAGACCAGCCCCACCCCGATCTTCTTCAGCGTCCGCAGGGACAGCTTCAAAGAGATCAGCTGGAACACCCCGAACAGGGCAGTGATGGGCAGCAGGGACAGGGCGATCTCCTTCATGTAGGTGGGCAGGCCGTCCCGGAACAGGGCCCACAGCTCCACGGAGTCGGAGATCTCGGGGAGGAGGGGAGCGCTATAGGCCCCCTCCTCCGGGCGGAAGATCATGCCCAGGATCAGCACCGCTAAAATGGGCCCGATGGAGCACAGAGCCACCAGGCCGAAGCTGTCGTCCGCGGCGTGGCGGTCGTTTCGGATGGCGGAGATGCCCACGCCCAGGGCCATGATGAAGGGGACGGTCATGGGTCCGGTGGTGACGCCGCCGGAGTCAAAGGCCACCGCCAAAAAGTCCCGGGGCACGAAGAAGGCCAGGGCAAACACCACCGCGTAGAAAAATACCAGCATGGGGGGCAGGGCAACCCCGAACAGCATACGCAGCAAGGCCACCACCAGGAACACCCCCACTCCCGCCGCCACCGACAGGATCAGGGTCAGGTTGGGCACCGCGGGCACCTGGCCCGCCAGCACCTGGAGGTCGGGCTCGGAGATGGTGATCAAAAAGCCCAGCAGAAAGCCCATGAGGACGATCACCGGCAGCTTCCGGCTGCGGGTGACGGCAGTGCCCACCCGCTCCCCCATGGGGGTCATGCTGGCCTCCGCCCCCAGGGTGAAGAACATCATGCCCGCCAGGATCATAGCCGCCCCCAGCAGGAAGCACAGCAGGATGCTGGGGGAGATGGGGGCCGCGCTGAAGCACAGGGCCAGCACGATGCCCACAATGGGCAGCACCGCCTTCAGCGCCTCCAGCAGCTTTTCCTTCAATTTCGGGAGGGAACCGCGCAAATGCCCCACCTTCCTTTCCACAGGGGCAAACCCCCGCATGAGTATCATATTTTGCATTATATCAAAAAAACGCCCGGATGCCAACGGGAAAAAGGAAATTTCCGGGCAGACGTGACAATTCGACAAAATGGACGAAAAAAAGCGGTTTACAGTTGTTTTCGACGGGTTACTATGATATACTAACCATTAGCAGTTCCTAATTATCTGCGTCCGGCCCTTTTGCCCCGGCCCTTGGCCGGAGCAGCAAAGCACAGCGCCGGCGCGCCGCTCCCGCAACCGGCGGGGGCGGACATCAAACGGGCCGGAATTCCGGCGGAGCGGAGGAGCTATGGAGGAAAACAGGACGGCCTTTGGCCGTATGCCCGACGGAACCCAGGTGGAGCAGATCGCCCTGCGCAGCGGGTCTATGGTGTGCCAGCTCATCACCTACGGGGGGGCGGTGCGCTCCCTGACTGTGCCCGACCGGGACGGCAGTCCGGTGGACGTGGCGTTGGGCTTTGACACCCTGGAGGACTACCGGGCCCAGGACAAGTATATGGGCGCGCTGGTGGGGCGGTATGCCAACCGGATCGGCGGGGCCAGGTTCACGCTGAACGGGGTGGAGTATCCGCTGTACGCCAACGACGGACCTAACTCCCTCCATGGGGGACAGGTGGGCTTCGACAAACGGGTGTGGACCGTGGAGGCGCTGACGGACAACTCTGTCACCCTCTCCCTGGTCAGCCCCGACGGGGAGGAGGGCTACCCCGGCACGCTGTCCATCCAGGTGACCTATACCCTAAAGGGCGGGGCGTTGTCCATCCAGTACCGGGCCGTGTGCGACCGGGACACCGTGTTCAACCCCACCAACCACACCTATTTCAACCTGTCCGGACACAACAGCGGTAGCGTGGAGGGCCAATATATCAAGCTGTTTGCCTCCCACTACACCCCCACCGTGCCCGGCTCCATCCCCACCGGGGAGATTGCCCCGGTGGGCGGCACCCCCATGGATCTGCGGGAGGCTCAGCCCATCGGGGCCCACATCGGCGCTCCCTTCGAGCAGCTCGCCCTGGCGGCCGGCTATGATCACAACTGGGTGCTGGCAGACAGTCGCTCCACAGAGAAATTTGCCCGGGCCTGGTCGCCGGACACGGGCATCGCCATGGACGTGAGCACCGACCTGCCCGGGGTACAGTTCTACACGGGGAACTTCATCCAGGGCTGCCCCGCGGGCAAGGGCGGCGCGGTGTACGGAAACCGCCACGGCTTCTGCCTGGAGACCCAGTTCTTCCCCGACACGCCCAACAAACCCGGCTTCCCCTCCTGCATCCTGCGGGCCGGGGAGCAGTTTTTCAGCAAAACCAGCTACGTCTTTAGCATATCCGACTGCGCCGATGAGCTGTAAAGAAAGAAGGAATATCATGACCGCCAACGAGAAAAGGACGCTGGAGATCAACGCCTGCAAGGTGCGTATGGGCATCATTGAAGGCACCTACGCCGCCAAATCCGGCCACCCCGGCGGAAGCTTGTCCTCCGCCGACCTGTTCACCTACCTGTACTTCCAGGAGTTGAACATCGACCCCGCCCAGCCGGACAAGCCCGACCGGGATCGCTTCGTGCTGTCCAAGGGCCACTGCGCCCCGGGGCTGTATGCCGCCCTGGCCCTGCGGGGCTTCTTCCCCTGGGAAGATCTGAAAACCCTGCGGCACATCGGCTCTCACCTTCAGGGCCACCCCAATATGCGCTCCACCCCCGGGGTGGATATGTCCACCGGCTCCCTGGGCCAGGGGGTGTCCGCCGCCTGCGGCATGGCCCTGGCGGCCAAGCTCCAGAACAACCCCTGCCGGGTGTACACCCTGCTGGGCGACGGCGAGATCGAGGAGGGCCAGGTGTGGGAGGCGTTCATGTTCGCTCACCACTACAAGCTGGACAACCTGCGGGTGATCATCGACAACAATGGCCTCCAGATCGACGGCCCGGTGGAACAGGTGATGAGCTCTTACCCCATCCTGGACAAGCTGGCCGCCTTCGGCTTTGAGACGGTGGAGATTGACGGCCACGACTTCGACGCCCTGGAGAGGGCCTTCGCCCAGGCAAAAGCTGTAAAGGGAAAGCCCTTTGCCATCCTGATGAAAACCATCAAGGGCAAGGGGGTCAGCTTTATGGAGGATCAGGTGGGCTGGCACGGCAAGGCCCCCAACCAGGAGCAGTACGAAATCGCTATGGCGGAGCTGAAGGCCAAGCTGGCAGAATTGGAGGCGAACTGACATGGCAGACGTGAAAAAGATTGCCACCCGGATGGGCTACGGCGCGGCGCTGAAGGAGCTGGGGGCGCTGCACGACAACATTGTGGTATTTGACGCGGATCTGGCCGGCTCCACCCAGACCGCCACCTTCGGCAAGGCCTTCCCTGACCGGCACTTCAACTGCGGCATCGCCGAGGGGAACATGATGGCCGTTGCCGCCGGGGCCGCCGCTATGGGCATGGTGGCCTTCGCCTCCTCCTTCGCCATGTTTGCGGCGGGGCGGGCCTATGAGCAGGTGCGCAACTCCATCGGCTACACCCAGCTCAACGTGAAGATCGGCGCCTCCCACGGCGGCATCTCTGTGGGGGAGGACGGCGCCTCCCACCAGTGCCTGGAGGACTACGCCCTCATGCGCTCCATCCCCGACATGGTGGTCATGTCCCCCGCCGACGAGGTGGAGGCCCGGGCCATGGTCAAGGCCGCCTATGAGCACCAGGGGCCAGTGTACATGCGCTTCGGCCGCTCCCCGGTGCCCGTGTTCCACGATGAGGCCACCTTCCACTTTGAGATCGGCAAGGGCGAGGTCATGCGGGAGGGCACGGACATCGCCATCCTCGCCAACGGCCTGCTGGTGGCCGAGGCGATAGAGGCCGGCGAGCTGCTGGCTGCCCAGGGGATCAGTGCCCGGATCATCAACATGGCCACGGTGAAGCCGCTGGACGAGGCCCTGGTGCTCAAGGCGGCGGAGGAGTGCGGCAGAGTTCTCACCTGCGAGGAGCACTCCGTCATCGGCGGGCTGGGGGAGGCGGTGTGCTCCCTGCTCAGCGAGAAACGGCCCACCCCTGTGCGGCGCATCGGCACCCCCGACGTGTTCGGCCACTCCGGTCCGGCGGCGGAGCTGCTGAGGCAGTTCGGACTGTGCGGGCCCTGCATCGCGCAGTCCGCCCTGGAATTTGTCCGGGGCTGAACAACGACAAAAAACGCACCCTGGCTTGGTCAGAATGCCGGGGCGCGTTTTTGTTGTGGAAACACCGGGAACCTCCGGGGCAAAAAACTTATGTAAACGCCGTCCGGGGAAAAAGGGTGGGATCTCTGATCCACAAAGGTTGTGGAAGTTTCTGTGGAAGTTGTGGAAGCCTTGTGAATTCATGCTTTGGCAAATTCTTACATACACAGTGCTGAACCCTGTCAGGGAAATTCCGCCGATTTTGTTCCGGGGGAAATGCCGAAAATAATTATTGTCTCACCGCTGGAAAGGAAGTGCCCGGCTTGCTGGTTCAGATCTCCATCATCTACTGCATGGTGCATATGTATATCTTTTTGTTCCTGTTCTATGAATACCGCTGCTCCAGGCGGGTGTTTGCCATCACCGCGATCAGCTTTTTCCTGGTGATCAGCAGCGGCTGTCTGGCCATTCTGTTTACCCAGGGGGTGGCGGTCATGGGACAGTGGGGGGTGCTCATCGGGACGGTGCCCACCCTCATCTTCTTTTTTCTGCTGTCCCGGCGGCGAGACGCCCACTTCTTGTTCATCTTCTGCCTGTCCGACACGGTGTGTATGTGGATCGAGCTGGCCAGCGCCCTCGTTGACTACTGGGTGAAGGGAAACGGCGTGGTGACCTTCGCCCTGCGGCTGGCGGCCTTCCCCCTGCTGGAGTACGCGGTGTGGCGGTGGCTGCGCCAGCCCTTCCTGCGGATCAGCCATCTGGTGCGTAAGGGCTGGCTGCTGTTCGCCCTGATGACCGGGAGCTGTTACCTGATCCTGGTGCTGATCAGCGTATTCCCCACCGCAATCTTTGAGCGGCCCCAGGATATGCCCCTGGCGGCCATGGTGCTGGTGCTCATCGCTCTGGCCTACGCCACCATCTTCCAGGTGCTGTTTGAGCAGCTCCGCGTGCTGGAGGCCCAGGAGCGGCAGCAGGTGCTGGAGGCCCAGGCGGCCATGATGAGCCGTCGGGTGGAGGATATGCGCCAGGCGGAGGAGTCCATGCGGATCGAGCGCCACGATATGCGCCACCGGCTCCAATCGCTGGCGGCGCTGGTGCGGGAGGGGGAGCAGACGGCGGCGCTGGAGTACATCGGCGCGTCCCAGGACGCGCTGGACGGCACCAGCCGTCCCCCCTTCTGCAAAAACGTGATTCTAGACGCGGTGCTGGCCAGCTTTTTTGAGCGGGCCCGGGAGCGGGGCATCCAGGTGGAGCCCCGGCTGGCGGTGCCCGATCCCCTGCCGGTGGACGCTACGGAACTGTCCACCGTGTTGGGCAACGCCCTGGAAAACGCCATCCGGGCCTGTGAGGAGCTGCCCCGGGAGGAAAGACGGATCCTCTGCACCTGTATTGCCAAGCCTGCGCTGATGCTGGAAATCGCCAATCCCTACGCGGGTGAGCTGCGGTTCGGGCCGGACGGCCTGCCCCTGTCGGATCGGCCTGGGCACGGCGTCGGGGTGCGCTCCATCGTGGCCTTCGCGGAAAAGAATGGGGCGGTGTGTCAGTTCCAAGCGGAGGACGGGTGGTTCAAGGTACAGATCGCCCTGTGACCCTGCGTCGCCGGCGTTCCGCGCAAAACCCCGCCCGCTCCCTCGGGAGCGGGCGGGGTTTGTCATGTCAATGCCGGGGCCGTGGCCTGTCGTACCTGGCAGTCCTCCCCGTCCAGGGCGGCCAGCAGCCCTCGCAGAAACGCCCCTCCGCCGGGGCCGCAGTCCAGCTCCACCCGGTTGGGCTGCCGGGGATCCAGTGCCCCAATCAGGGCCGCGGCGGTGCGGAAGCGCTCTCCGGACAGCTCCGGCATCCACAGGGCCCAGCCCTCCTGGGCCAGGGCCTCCTGTCCCTCCTCGTCCAGAGCCGGGGCGCTGGCCACCAGGACGGGGCACCGGGCGATCTCCGCCAGCTGGCGTCGGCCCTCCAGCCCCTGCTCCAGGCAATCCTCCACCGTCTCCCCGGTGAGGAGCAAACCAACTGTGTGGCCTGCTGCCACAGCCCGCCTGACGGCCTTATCCTGCTCCCTCAGGCTGTCCCAGGAAAAGAGAAGCAGCGCCCGCTCTCCTCGGGCCTCCAACTGGGCCGTCATCTCCGCCCCCTGCTCCCCCCAGCACAAGGCCAGCAGCACCTCCGCCTGGAGGGGCGGCGCCGATGGCTCCCCAGACGGGGCCGGGTTGATAGGGCCGGTGGGGGAGGTGGGCGCGGGAGTATCAGGAGGCGGCGCAATAGAGGCCAGATAATTGCTCTGCTTCTCCTCCAGTTGGCCGCTTGCCGCGTCCACAAAGTCCGGATCCCGCAGCACCGACGCCCCGTTGGTCACCCGGATCAAGGTGCCATAGGGAGTGCGCACCCGGGAACAGCTGATGGAGCCGAAGTAGCTGCACAGCCAGTCGATGGGCACAAAGATCATGGAGTTACGCACCATGGCCCGGGCGGTTACTGGGCTCCCCTGGAGATCCTGAGCGGTGTTGGTCTGGGTGTCGAACACCACGCCGATCTGCCCGTTGGACACCAGCAGCGTCCGCCGGGTGGTGCTGTACAGGGCGCTCACCCCCAGGTTGATGCCGCTGTCCCGGACGGACAGCATGGTATAGGGCACGTAGAGCACGCCGCCCATGACGGCGGGCATATTCTCCACCGTGGTGTCCAGCACCTTCTCGTTCACCGCCATGAGGTACACCGTGCTCCCAGCGGCGGACGCCTTCAGCGCCAGTACGCCCCCCAGCAGCAGGGCGCACAGCGCCAGACTCGCCAGCGTGATCTTCTCCCAAGCCTTCATGCCCTTCCTCCGTCCCGCTTCCGTTTAATCCGTCCAGCCCCGCTGACAGTCCTGCCCCGTGGGCTCCAGCCCCGCCAGCCATCGCCGGGCCATGTCCAGGGCGTGGTTGGCCGCCAGGGTGCGGATCCGATCCCGCCGCGCTCCTGGGGAGGCCAGGTTCAGCTTCTTCACCCAGCAGCCGTCCGGGGCGGCCAGGGCGGTGTACACCAGCCCCACCGGGTTACCTCGCTCGTCCGGATCCGGCCCCGCCACCCCGGTGACGGACACCGCCAGATCGCAGCCCAGCGCCCTCCGGGCCCCCTGAGCCATCTGCTCCGCCACCTGGGGGCACACCGCCCCCTTCTCGTCCAGCAGGGCCTGAGACACCCCCAGCAGCCCTGCCTTTACCTCGCAGTGATAGCTCACCACGCCGCCTAAAAAGGCCGCCGCCGATCCGGGCACGTCAGTGATCCGCTTGGCGATGAGCCCCCCGGTGCAGCTCTCCGCCGTACCCAGGGTGAGGCCCCGATCCCGGGCCCCCTCCAACACCACCTGCTCCAGACCGGACACGTCCGCGCCGTACACCAGATCCCCCAGCAGGGCGCGGATCTCCTCCTCCACCGGGGCGATGAGGGCGTCCGCCGCTTCGGCTGTGTCCGCCTTGGCGGTGATGCGCAGCTCCACCTCCCCCTCCTTGGCGTAGGGGGCCAGGGTGGGATTTTGCAATTCGTTCATCCTGTCCCGGAGGAGGATCTCCACCGCCGACTCCCCCAGGCCGAACACCCGCAGGGTGCGGGAGCGGATCACCCCTTCGCTCAAACGGGCCAGCCAGGGCGCCGCCCGCTCCTTAAACATAGGCAGGCACTCCCGGGGCGGCCCGGGCAGCATTACCACATAGGTGCCCTCCGCCTGGAAAGCGCAGCCGGGGGCGGTGCCCCAGTCGTTGTCCAAAATCTCGCAGCCCTCGGGCAGGTACGCCTGCTGGAGGTTGTTGTCCGTCATCTCCTTCCCCATCCGGTGGAAGAAGCAGCGGATCCCCTCGGCGCATTCCGGGTGGTAGATCAGGGTCTTGCCGAAGCACTCCGCCAGGGTCTGCTTGGTGAGGTCGTCGCAGGTGGGGCCCAGCCCCCCGGTGGTGACGATCACATCCGCCCGGCTCCGGGCCAGCTCCACGGCGGCCTTCAGCCGCCCCGGGTTGTCCCCCACCACCGAGTGGTACAGTACATTCAGTCCCAGACCGGACAGCTCCCGGCTCAGGGCCTGGGCGTCCGAGTTGACGATGTTCCCCAGCAGCAGCTCGGTGCCCACGGACAGGATTTCTACAGTGTGGCTCATGGCTTTGCCCCCTTTGGTTGCTTCCTTTATTGTATGCTCCGGAGGTTGGGCTGTCAAGGCTTGCCCCGGCCCTTCATCCGGCAGAAGTCCCGGGCCTCCCGCAGCCAGCCCAGCAGCTCGCCGTCCAGCTGATCCTCCCCCGTCACCGGGACATGGTGGGTCCAGCGGCCCGGGTAGGGCTCCACCGCCACCGCAATCCGGGGGGAGGGCTCCCGGCGGCCCAGGCCGAAGCTCACCATCAGACCGGGCTCCCGCTTCCGCCTGGGCAGGGAGGCCATGGCGAACAGGCCGCCGTCGTAGAAGCTGATCTGGCTTTTCTGCACCTTCACCGACGCCTCCGGAGTGATCTGCTCCAGCCCCTTCTCCAGGGCCTGGTACAGGGCCAGAGCGTCCGGCCGGTTGTCGAAGAAAAAGAGCACGTCGCTCTCATAATGCTCCGGAACCTTCATTTTCATCCCTCCGTCAGAATTTTACCACAAGACGGTAGGGATGAAAAGCCCCGGCGGCCCGTCTCCGGAAATCTCCATAAAAAATTAAAGGTTTCCTTATTTACACCGGCCCCCGGAGCGTATATAATAGATCCCATCTGAGCGCCCGCCCTTCGGGCGGCTCCGGGAGGGGACAGAACTATGGCGGACGACTACCGTTACGATCCCGAGGACAAGGGAACCCAGAGCGGCTTCGGCCCCAGCCAGCAGGGGCAGCAGGGATATAACTACGGATATAACTATAAATACAGCTATGGATCCGGCTCGGGCCGGGGCACCGCCCCGGGCGGCCAGCGGCCCCCGAAGCGGGACGACAACTGGGGGGAGTGGATCGGCATCGGGGTGATGCTGCTGGTGCTCCCCTTCTGGTTCTGCAAGGTCATCGGCGTGATCTGGCTGATCCGCAAGCTGGTCAGCATGGACGCCGCCCAGAAGGCCCGCTACAAGCAGGAGGCCAAGCGGGCCGCCGGACAGGCCAAGACTACCGCCCAGCAGTTCTTCCAGCAGAACGCCGACGCCGCGGCGGCAGCCGCCCGTCAGGCCCAGGAGGGCGCGAAGCGGCAGACCCAGACGGGTGCCGCCTATCAGTACGGCCAACCCCAGCAGAAGAAGCAGGCCCAGCCCAAGGCGGAGCCTTGGGAACAGAAGGCCCAGCCCGACAGCTGGAACGTGCGGGATCCGGCGGAGAACAAGCGCCGCAAGCTCAAAAAAGAGGGCAAGGATGGCACGGGGCTTATCATCGGCGGCAGTATTATGTCCGGCATCTTCGCCCTGGGCACCGTGGCCACAGGGGTGGAGTTCCTCCAATATCCTTACAGCGATATGCTTGTAGGAGTGCTGGCCTGCCTGATGTTCCTGGCGGGGGGCCTGTCCATGCTGTTCACCGGCATCGGCATGAACCGCCGCAGCGAGCGTTACCTGAACTATCTCGCCTACATCGGCGCCAACCGGGAGGTGTCCCTGGCCCCCATGGCCGCCGCCTTCGACGTGTCCGTGGGCAAGCTGTGCAAGGATCTGCGGCGGATGCTGGCCAAGGGCATCCTGCCCACCGGCTACCTGGATCTGGCGGAGGGTAAGCTGTTCCTCACCGAGATGGGCTACCACGCCCCCGAACCCCGCCGGGAGGCGCCCCCCGAGGAGACCGCCCAGCAGGCCGCCGCCCGGGAGGACGACATCCTCCGGGAGATCCGTCAGGTGAACGATGAGATCCCCGACGCGGCCATGAGCGCCAAAATCGACCGCATCGAGGAGATCACCGGCAAGATCCTCAACTACCAGAAGTCCCACCCCAACAAGGAGGGGCAGCTGCGCACCTTCCTGAACTACTATCTGCCCACCACCCTGAAGATCCTCCGGGCCTACGCCCAGCTGGACGCCCAGGGCATCGAGGGGGAGAACATCTCCGCCGCCAAGAAGCGCATCGAGGACATGATGGATCAGGTGGTGTCCGGCTTCGAGAAGCAGCTTGACAAGCTGTTCCAGGACGACGCCATGGATATCACGTCCGACGTGGAGGTGCTGGAGAATATGCTCAAGAAGGACGGGTTGTCCGACGAGGGCGGGATTACGATGACGCTGTAACAGGAGGAGCCTATGTTCAACAAGCAGGTCATCTCTTTCACTTGTTTAATGGCCGGCACAGTCTTATACGGTTTTATGGAATTACATTTCATACCCGGGATATTTTTCCTGGCTGCCTTAGTTTTGAGCATCAGCGAACTGGTTGAGGAATACAAAAGCTCTAAAAGCAAAAAAGAGCAGAAAAATGGGAGCGGCAGGGTCGAATGACCC
Source organism: uncultured Oscillospiraceae bacterium (assembly GCA_910584285.1). Lineage (GTDB taxonomy): Bacteria > Bacillota > Clostridia > Oscillospirales > Oscillospiraceae > Enterenecus. The sequence goes on along the minus strand of CAJTYK010000006.1, from coordinate 2,309 downwards.
TGCCGCTCCCGCTTGATTCAGAATGTTCACGCTTTCCCGCCCTTGAGGGCCTTCATCCGCTTCTCGTGGTTCAAAATGCGCTTGCGCAGGCGCAGGTTTTCCGGCGTGACCTCCAGCAGCTCGTCGTCCGCCAGGAACTCCAGGCACTGCTCCAGACTCATGGACTTGGGGGGCACCAGCCGCAGGGCCTCGTCACTGCCGCTGGCCCGCATATTGGTGAGCTGCTTCTTCTTGCACACGTTGACGGTGATATCCTCCATCTTGGGGCACACGCCCACCACCATGCCCTCGTACACCGGCACGCCAGCGCCGATGAACAACGCGCCCCGCTCCTGGGCGGCGAACAGGCCGTAGGTCACCGACTCGCCCTGCTCGTGGGCCACCAGGGAGCCGGTGTTCCGGCGCTGTATGTCCCCCTTGAAGGGGGCGTACTTCTCAAAGACGGAGGCCATGATGCCCTCACCCTTGGTGTCGGTCAAAAACTCGTTGCGGTAGCCGAACAGGCCCCGGGAGGGCACCAAAAATTCCAGCTTGGTGCGGCTGCCGATGGGATCCATGGACAGGAACTCGCCCTTCCGGGCCCCCAGCTTCTCCATGACAGCCCCTACGCAGTCGGCGGGCACGTCGATGACCACCCGCTCGATGGGCTCGCACTTCTTGCCCTCCACCTCCTGGTACACCACACGGGGGGGCGACACCTGGAACTCGTACCCCTCCCGGCGCATGGTTTCGATGAGGATGGACAGGGACATCTCGCCGCGGCCCGCCACATTGAAGGCGTCGGTGTAGTTCTCCATCTCGGTGACCCGCAAGGACACGTCCTTCAGCGTCTCCCGGAACAGCCGATCCCGGAGCTGGCGACTGGTGACGTACTTGCCCTCCCGTCCAGCGAAGGGGGAGTCATTGACGGAGAAGGTCATCTCCAGGGTGGGGGCGGAAATCTTCACAAACTCGATGGGCTCCGGGTCAGTGGGGGCGCAGACGGTATCCCCGATGGTGATATCGCCGATGCCGCTCATGGCGATAATCTCCCCCGCCTTGGCCTCGGTGACGGGGGTGCGGGCCAGCCCGTCGAAGGTGTACAGAGCGGTGGCCTTGGCCTTCCTGGGGGTCTCGTCCGGGCTGTGGTAGTTGCACACCACGATCTCCTGATTCTGCTTCACGGTGCCCCGCTCGATGCGGCCCACGGCGATGCGGCCCACAAACTCGTTGTAGTCGATGGAGGACACCAGCATCTGGAAGGGGGCATCCGGATCACACTCCGGGGCGGGGATATAGTCCAGAATGGTCTCAAACAGGGGCACCAGGTCGGTGCCGGGCACGTCGGGGGAATAGCTGGCGGTGCCCTGCCGTCCGGAGCAAAACAAAGTTGGTGACTCGAACTGCTCGTCGGTGGCGTTCAGATCCAGCAGCAGCTCCAGCACCTCGTCCATCACCTCGTGGATGCGCTGATCGGGCCGGTCGATCTTGTTCACCACCACGATGACCTTGTGGCCCAGCTCCAGGGCCTTGGACAGCACGAACCGTGTCTGGGGCATGGGACCCTCGGCGGCGTCCACCAGCAGGATGACGCCGTTCACCATCTTCAAAATGCGCTCCACCTCACCGCCGAAGTCGGCGTGGCCCGGGGTGTCTACGATGTTGATTTTGACATCTTTATAGTGGACGGCGGTGTTCTTGGCCAGGATGGTGATGCCCCGCTCCCGCTCCAGGTCGTTGGAGTCCATCACCCGTTCCACGGTGGCCTGATTTTCCCGGTAGATGCCGCCCTGCTTGAGCATCTCGTCCACCAGGGTGGTTTTGCCGTGATCCACGTGGGCGATGATGGCAATATTCCTTAAGTTCTCGTTTCGCATAGCTGTACCCTCTATCTCAATCTGGATTTTCCTTGAAATACGGCTTATTATTATATCCCTGCTCCGTGTAAATTGCAATAGTTTTATTTTTTTCCCTTTTTCCTTGTGCTGCATTGACAGAAGGGGAAAAATTGAGTACAATAAGGGAGCTGTTACGGTATGCCCCGATAGCTCAGATGGATAGAGCGACCGCCTCCTAAGTGTGGAACAGAGCGCCCCACTCCGGGGGCACAGGTGTACGGCTCCAAGTTCGATTTCAGTCCGGCAATTTCATAGGCCCGCGTAGCTCAGATGGATAGAGCGACCGCCTCCTAAGTGTGGAACAGAGCGCCCCACTCCGGGGGCACAGGTGTACGGCTCCAAGTTCGATTTCAGTCCGGCAATTTCATAGGCCCGCGTAGCTCAGATGGATAGAGCGACCGCCTCCTAAGTGTGGAACAGAGCGCCCCACTC